>DAOTHC010000153.1:0-3037 GCA_035447465.1 Acholeplasmataceae bacterium | reverse complement strand
TTTTGACTTAGATAATACCATTATTGGTTATGATGAAGTTGAACTTCATGATCGGCATCTCGCTTTTTTAAATGAGTTAAAAAAAGATTTTCAAGTCCTGATCTTGTCAAATACAAACTATGGTCGTGTTTCACTTGCTCTTAAGGGATTAGATACACCTTTTATTTGGCATGCGACAAAACCGCTGAAGCGTGGATTTAAAAAAGCATTAAAACTTACTAAGCTTAAAAAACATCAAGTTGCCATGATCGGTGATCAACTCATGACAGATATTTTTGGAGCAAATCGTGTGGGTCTACACACCATTTTAATCAAATCAGTCAAACGTAAATCAGACCGTAAGATTACCCAATTTAATCGTAAGATTGAAGCGTTTGTTTTAAGACGTATTGAAAAAAAGTATCCTGAGTTGTACCAAGAAAGGTTGAAAAACTATGTCGACGATCACACGGTGTAAAGGTTGCGGAGCCATCCTTCAAACAGATGATCCTAAAAAAGTTGGCTATGCCATCTCGGTAGAACACGATTATTGTCAATCGTGCTATCGCCTTTTTCATTATGGTGAATCGGATATCCATTTTCATCCTGAAGATCTACCCAACTTACCTCATGATGCCATCATCGTGATGGTTTCATCGGTCTTGCATTTAGATCTTTTGTTTAGTTATCCAGTTTATCGCTATCAACCCGATGCTAAATATGTCTATATCATCAATCAGATTGATTTACTACCCAGAGGCACCAATTTGGATCGTCTTCTTCATAATATTAAGCGAAAAGCTGCAGGATTACATATTCCTTATGAAGACCTCATATTAATGTCAGCAAAAAATAAAGAAGATATCGGACATTTAAAAGATTATTTAGTCGATTTAAATGAACCACATGTCTATTTAATCGGTGTTCAAAACAGTGGAAAAACAACGTTATTCAAAGCAATCACACAAGATGAACGTGCATTAGCTATGAAGAAAGCTGGTTTAACCCAAGAAGCACTTAAAAAAGCGTATGGGGATATGATGATCTATGATATGCCAGGACTTTATCAAAAAGGTTATTTACACGAAGTTTTACCTTATGGCATCTATAAAAATTTGATTCCTGATAAAGAGATTAAACCAAAAATCTATCAACTGAGTGAAGGTCAATCACTCTTTTTAGAAGGATTGATTGCCATCTCATTTTATGGTGAATCTATTAACCCAATTCTATATGTTGATCAAATGGTTCATATTCATAAAACGAAAGATGAACGTATTTTAGAGTTACTTGATCACAAAGAAAAACATTTTAAGATTTTTGTTGATGTGTATGAAGAAAAGAAGATTAAAATTCCTGAAGGTAAATGGCAAATCACATTCGCAGATATGGGTTTCATGCATGTGATGGGTCCAGGATGGGTGAAGGTTCATCATCCTAAAGGATTGCATCTATCAGTTTCGGAGGCGCTTTTCAATGATTGAGGCTATTAAAGAAAAAGTGATAGACAAAATGAAAGATCATCCCGAACGTTTAGCACATATCATAGGTGTTGCTGAAACAGCAGCAAAACTAGCTAAGATCTATGGCATACCTGAAGAAAAAGCCATGATAGCTGGTTTATATCATGATATGGCAAAATATGATTCACTCAGTGAACAGATGAACATGATGGATCTCAGATGGATCAAAGCATACGCAGATTTTCCTGTCATTTATCACGCGATTGCTGCAGCAAACATGCTTGAACACGAATTTAGGGTTCATGATCATGATATCTTGAATGCGATCAGATATCATGTTTGGGGTAGGAAAGAGATGTCGATGTTAGAAAAGATCATCTTTGTTGCAGATTCTTGTGAACCAAATCGCCCATTTGATGATATAGATTATATCTACGATCTAGCAACTAAAGATATCGATCAAGCAGTATGTTATTGTATGAAACAGTCTATTTTAGACGTTAAAAAGAAAAAACTAGTACCCTCTGATGAGCAATTAGAGACTTATGAATATTACCTGGAGGTAACACGTGGAAAAATTAAATAAAATTATTGAAACATTAGAAGATTTAAAAGTAAAGGATTTAGCATGTTATGATTTTGAAAAGACATCACCTTTTTATGATTATTTTGTTATAGCAACCGTCAATGAAAGACAAGGAAATGCTGCCATCAATCATTTAAAGAAAGCTTTATTAGCAGATGAAATCAAACATGTTGAAGGTAAAGGTGGCTCATGGACATTAGTCGATTGCCATGACACCATTGTGCATTTGTTCCAAGAAGAAGACCGTAAGTTCTATGGTTTTGATCAACGACTTTTAGGCGTTAAACGCATTAAATAATATGTTTGAAGAACTCTATGATATCTTGATGTCAGATGTCGATTACGAAGCTTTATTAGAAGATATCAAACCTTATATGTCACATCATGATTTTATCATTGATGCTGGATGTGGATCAGGTTATATGCTTGTAGAACTACTGAAACAGGGTTACACAGCCATTGGACTTGATTTATCGAGTAAGATGTTATCACTTGCAGAACATCGCTTAAGATCTGAAGGTGTGATGACTAAACTCTATGAACATGACTTAAGAGATACTTTTCATGCCAAAGCTGATGTGATTATCGCCATGTTTGATGTCATGAACTACTTTAAAGGTGTTAAACGCGTATTTTATAATTGTTATCAAGCGCTCTATCCTGAAGGAAGATTAATCTTTGATCTTTATCAAAATAATGTTATGAGAACTTATGATGGTTATCATGAAGATGAGTTAGATCCTGTTAGTTATACATGGGATATCAACATGAAGGGTAGTTTACTCACACATTATGTATCTTATGAAGGACATGAGGATATCATCAAGCAATATGTGTATCCCTTAGATTATTATGTTAAAGCATTGGAACATGTTGGCTTTACAGTTGATATCAAGCCATCACGTGATGAACGTAAATATTTAATTATCGCAACCAAATAGCGTCTAGTGACGCTTTTTTTGTATATTAAGATTAGGAGTTATCCTCTTAGTATTTTATTTTTTATAAA
>DAOTHC010000152.1:0-3043 GCA_035447465.1 Acholeplasmataceae bacterium | reverse complement strand
CTCCTTTGTTGAAATTGATAATCCAATTTAATACATCGATATGTGCTTGAGTGTTTAATGTAGGTAGTTTATTATCATCAAAGAAATCTAGTCCTTTTTGCCATAACCATCCATGATAAGTTGCATTACCATACGTTGGATCAAACCCTAATCTTGTTAACTCGTTACCATCAAGTGTATCGAACTTTTTGGCTATTGTTTTTAACTCTTCCCAAGTAGTGGGAACATCTGCTTCTGTTAATCCTTCTTCAGTAAACATGTCTAAGTTGTAATAAAGGACACGTGTAGTTGCAGAAAATGGCATCGCATATAAATCACCTTGATAAGTTGCAAATTCAAGTTGACTTTGTCTAAACTCGGATAAATCGATGTTGTTTTCGGAAGTATCCGCTTCAATCAATTCACTGATGTTATATAGCGCACCACTAACAGCACGTGCTTCCACATCATCAATGGTTGATAATCCAATGTCTGGTGCTGTTCTTGATGCGATAGCAACATTGATCTTATCCCAATAATCCCAAAATGAGAAACCAGTTCCTCTTACAAAATACTCATCTTGACTCTCATTAAAATCTGTGATGATACTTTTCATCCCAGAAAATGATGTTGAACCAACGGGTGACATATGCCAAAAATCAATGACGATTTTATCGCCTGTATCTTCACCACCACATGAAGCTAAGATGAATCCTGTGATGATAATCATCACAATTAAACATGCTTTTTTCATAATTTCCTCCCTATCCTTTAATACCTGTAAAGGTAATACCTTCAATAAATGATTTTTGAGTGAAGAAGAAAATAATTAAAGAAGGTAACATAATTAAAATTGCTGCTGCCATCATCAAATCGAAACGACCACCGTATTGCATTTGAAATGCACGTAAACCTAGCGCAAGCGTCCAATGATCTGGATTACTTAAGAATATAAGTGGTCCAAAGTAATCATTCCAAGTTCCCATAAAGGTGAAGAGTGCCACGGTGATAATTGCAGGTTTACAAAGAGGCAACATGATTGACCAAAAGATTTGAAAATGGTTCGCACCATCAATAATTGCACTTTCAGATAATTCTTTTGGAATTCCTTTAAAAAACTGTCTTAGCAAGAAAATGTAAAATGCAGAACCACCACCAAAAAATGCAGGAACTATTAATGGTAATCTTGTACCTAGCCATCCAATCTTTGCATACATGATGTAGGTAGGAATTAGAATGACTTGAATGGGAATCATCATGGTTGATAGCATGACGATAAACCACTTATCTCTGCCCTTCCAATTAAGCTTAGCAAAAGCATAAGCTGCAGTTGTTGCAGAGAATAGTGTACCTAACATTACAAGTCCTACAATCAGTAAACTGTTCTTCAGATACATTAAGAAAGGAATTGCTTGAACTGCTGTGACAAAGTTTGACCACTGAGGATCTTTTGGAAAGAATTGTTCAGTTCCCATTAAGAGTTCAGCAGGAGTTTTTAGAGCAGTGAATAACATCCATAAGAATGGAAACATAAATCCAAAACTCAAAATGATTAATACGATGTGTAATAAAATCTTTTTGATTAAGTCTTTTTGTTTTTTATTCAACCAAGGTTTTCGGATTGAATCAGTCATATGTTTTCATCCCTCCTTACTTTGTTGTATCGATTAAGCGTATGAAGCGTGGTCTATAAATGCGATTTTCAGACATGTTATGCTCAAAATTGTAGGTGTTAGTATTGTATGATACTAAAATGTCTGTTGACATTGATAAGTGTGGATGTGCTTTAGCATTATATGTATAGGTAGTACTCTTAAAGATTTCTTGTTCAGGTGTATGATAAATCTTTTGTGGATCACTAAATGGACCATATGGTGTATCACCGATTGCAAATGCGATATGAGGTGTATTGGTGTCATAAGTGAAAACAGCGAGATATTTATCTTTGTATAAACCATCTAACAAATGAGATACACTCATTTCACAAGAAATGTGTGGTAAAAGTGGTGTTGCTTCACTGATTTCTGTGACCCAAGTTGTTCCATTAAAGTAACGCCAGTCATCAAAAAATTCAAAGTTTTCCTCGAGGACTCTTGCACAAACAAGTTCTCTCATACCTAAAGTTGTTTTATAACCATAAATGTAGATGTAACCATCTGGTTTATTTGCACCTGCTGAAATTGTATTAGCTAAAATTGCTCCACCCATTAAGAATTGTGACTCTTTCGTATCAACTAACAGTGGAGCCATTTTCATCGTTGCCTGCTCTGGGTGAATCATGTGGTCCTTTAAGGGTGTTTTAAAAAGTGCAACACCTACAACTCTGAACTGTAAACCTTCGGGTTGTGATAAATCACTGTTGATAATCATAGGCACGAAATATAAATGATCTTTTATAATGACGCCATCTTGAAGCCATATCCATGAATGCTCATCATCTTTTAATAACACAGAATTTGATGATGCAAAGATATCGCGATATTGTTGGTCATGATCATAAAATTTAACAAGACTTAAGCCGTATAAACCTTCATTAAACTCATCATCGTTATAGTTTCCAATAGAATTCGACGTTGGGACAACTAATTTATAATAACGATATGTCGCATTAACATCAATGCGATTAAAATCACCTTTTTGTTTCGCTCTTTCCAAAATCACACCACGAATCATTGTGAAATCTTGATTATCATCTGACCCCAGGATTTTGAATGCTTTTAATCCTCTTTTTGAAAGTAGAGGTGCTTCTTCACTGAAATAGTTGTAGAAGTCGATATGACTGACATAACGTTTTTTATGTAAATCAAAGACAATTTCAAGAGATTTAGGATTATATCCGGATAAATAACCAACATTTTTGGTGTTTCTATCGTAATATGTAAGATTTGTTACAACTGTACCAGCAGCATCGAACTTAGGATCCATTTTATAGAATCCAGAAACGCTACCATCTTCTTGCCAATTGACTTTGAAATCAATATGATCTTTTTCCATGATACCAATTGAATTATTTGGCATCAAATGTGGTTGATACCTGCGGTGTGTCGTTTTATCGCTTGTACCA
>DAOTHC010000151.1:0-3048 GCA_035447465.1 Acholeplasmataceae bacterium | reverse complement strand
AGGTGTGACACCATTAAGAAGTTTGCTTGGAACAACATCACCATACCCCTATACGTTTAATGAATTATTGCTAGGTGGTGCACCAGGTGCAACCGGTGAAACATTACGTATTGCAGTCATTGTTTTAGGTGCTCTTCTTTTAGCTCTTAAAGTCAGAGAATGGGTAGTTTCCGTAAGTTACCTCGGATTCTTCGCCCTCTTTGCAGTTGTTTCTTATCTTTTATTTGAAGATAGTTTTGCAAGAGATCCATTACTTTTAATGATGACAGGTAATATTTTATTTGGTGCCCTCTTTATCGCATCAGATCCCGTCATTGCACCGCGTGATGGAAGAGGTCAAGTATTATTTGGTTTAGGTTTTGCGATTATTACGTTTGTGATTCGTTTCTTTGGAACATTCCCAGAAGGTGTGATGTTTTCAATTTTATTGATGAGTGCTGTATCACCTCTCATCGATAATCTATTTGAAAAGAAAGAGGAGGTTCAAGCATGAAAAAGAACCTACAACTCATTCTATTTGTGCTTATTTTAGGTGGTTTAACATCAGGATTACTCGTCGGCGTAGATTTGCTGACAAGTGAGCGTATCGCCCAAAATGAAATGGCACAACTTAAAGCAGCTATTTTAGATGCAAATGACATCTCATATAATTCATCCAATATTCATGATGTCTTTGATGAAAAGATTGAAATCATTGAGATTGAAGATTTTGATTACCAAGAAACTTCAGATGGTGATGCTATGGGTTCAAGAGATTATGTGTTCTATCGCAATGAAGAAAATGGTAATATTTCGTTTGAATTTATCGGTGGTGGTCTATGGGGCGATATCGCTGGTGTCATCACGTTAGATGATGAAATGGATACCATTGTTTCACTTGTTGTTCTCCAACAACAAGAAACACCAGGTCTTGGTGGTATTGTTGCTGAAGAAAATTATTTAGCACAATTTGTGGGTATTAAAATGACTCCAGAAATTGAGATTAATAAAGATAGTTCTCCTAATAAACCTAATGAAGTTGATGCAATTACAGGAGCAACAGGAACATCTAATGCTTTTCAAAGAATTTTACGTTTGAACTATCGTTGGTATATGGCGGCTTGGGAAAGCCGTAATGAGTAGGAGGTGTTGTGATGAACTGGATTAGATTAAGATATACGAAATGGTTTAACATCTTAAAAGATGGATTACATCGCAACAATCCGATTGTTGTTGCCGTACTTGGTATTTGTTCTGCACTCGCAGTCACCAATCGTGTTGACAACGCGATTGCCATGGGTTTAGGTGTGACCTTTGTTGTGATGGCATCATCTGCTGTCGTTTCACTTATTCGTCATTATATTCCTTCAAAACTCCGTATGGTAACCTACATGGTCATCATCTCAGCTTTCGTTATTGCAGTTCAACTCTTCTTAGAAGCGTACTTCTATAACATTTCAAAAGCTTTAGGTGCTTATGTTGGTTTGATTATTACAAACTGTATTGTTATGGGTCGTGCAGAAGCGTTTGCTGCTAAAAATCCTGTGAAGTATACGCTAGTTGATGGTTTTGCATCAGGTATGGGTTATACGATCATTTTAGTGATTGTTGCAGTTATTCGTGAAACACTAGCAACCGGTACGATTCTTGGCTATCAGGTATTACCACAATCTTGGCCCAATTGGGTTGTGATGTCGATGGCACCTGGTGGATTCTTCGTTTTAGGTTTACTCATTTGGGGCATTAGAGAATGGTCTAAGCTCTATGAAGAAAATTAGGAGGTAAAATCATGAACTTAATTGAACTGTTTTTATCATCCATTCTTAATCAAAATATAGCCTTAGTCTTCATTCTAGGGATGTGTCCACTCATTGCGATTTCAACAAATGTTAAAAATGCTAAGGGTATGGGTTTAGCCGTTATTTTAGTTGTTACTGTGACAGCTGTCATCAACTGGCCGATTTATCAATTGTTGCTTGCGACAGGTACTGAGAAGATTGCTCTCTTAGTCTTCATCATTACGATTGCAGCTGTTGTTCAATTGTTAGAAATATTCATGGAAAAATACGTACCAGCTATGTATAATGCGTTTGGTATTTTCTTACCGCTGATCACCGTTAACTGTGTGGTATTAGCTGTCTCATTATTCTTTGTCAATAGAGAATATACCTTTGGTCAAACCTTCTCATTTAGTTTAGGTTCAGGTATTGGTTGGGCGCTTGCGATTTTACTCGTTGCGGGTATTCGTGAGAAGATGGCTAAAATCTCTGACTTACCAAGAGGTTTAAGAGGAAAAGCGATTGTTTTCATCGTTTTAGGTATCTTAGCACTCGCATTTGTTGGTTTTACAGGCATTATTAAATAAGGAGGTATGACATGAATTTAGTGTTTCTTCCCATTGTTTTGATTGGTGTTTTACTGGTGATAGCTCTCATCTTAATTATTGTTGAGTATGCGTTAGGCGGTAACCGAGAAAAAGTTCTTCAAATCAATGATGACAAAATCATTCCTGTGACAGGTGATGAGACAGTTCTCAACACCTTATCACAACACAAAATCTTCATTCCTTCTGCATGTGGAGGTAAAGCTACGTGTGGCTTTTGTAAGTTTAAGCTCATTGATGGCGGTGGTGATATTAAACCAACCGAATTACCATTCTTAAACGAAAGAGAAAGAGCTGAAGGTATCAGATTATCATGTCAAGTCAAGGTTAAAGACAACATGAAAATTGAAATTCCTAAAGAACTTTTGAATGCGAAGGAATATAAAACAGAAGTATCATACATTGAAGATTTAACGTATGATATTAAACTTGTTCGTTTTAAATTAATTAATCCAACCGAGATGGTATTTAAACCAGGTCAATACGCACAATTAAAAGTTCCTGGTATCGATGTGATCAGAGCATATTCGATTGCTTCACATCCTAAGTACAACAACGAAATTGAATTAATTATTCGTCAAGTACCCAATGGTAAAGCAACAACATTCGTTCATAAAGCGTTAAGAGTTGGCGATAAAGTCATTCTAACAGGACCGTATGGTGATTTCTACTTACAGGAAGAATCA
>DAOTHC010000150.1:0-3052 GCA_035447465.1 Acholeplasmataceae bacterium | reverse complement strand
AAAGCACGTCTCATACCGATAATGCCATATACGTTTTCTGTACCTGAGCGCAAACCATACTCTTGATTGCCACCATAAAGGATTGGATCGATCAACGTATGATCTCTTACAATGAGTGCCCCCATCCCTTTAGGTCCATAAAACTTATGTGCAGATAACGATAAGAAATCGATCTGATAATCATGAAATGAAACCGGGAAGTGAGCAACCATCTGTACAGCATCAACATGAAGTTTAGCACCATACTCACGACATAACTCACCTATCTTTTTGACATCTTGAATGGTTCCAATTTCATTATTTGCCCAAATGATACTCACTAATAGAGTTTGATCAGATAGTTTTTCTTTTAACTGATTGATCTTGATAAATCCTTCTTCATCCACGTCAATCACATGAATGATATATCCTAACTCCTTGAGGTGATCAAGTGCATGTAGTGTTGCATGATGTTCAATGGGTGATGTAATAATTTCCTTCTTTTCAGGATGTTTACTCGCATAACCACGTAGTGCCAAATTTGTGCTTTCTGTTCCTCCAGATGTAAAAATAACACCTCGATCTGAAACACCAAAAAGATTGGCAATCGTTGATCTTGCTTCATTAATGGCACGTTTCACTTCAATACCCATATGGTGTATCGATGATGGATTACCATAAGAATTAAGCATAAAAGGCATCATCTCATCGACGACTCTAGGATCTAACGGTGTAGTTGCTGCATGATCTAAATAAACCCTCTTCATACCTCTACCCCTTTAACATGATACTGCATGTATCAAGATGTGGTAAATCTAACCAATCTATCTCACATGTAATAGATTTAAAACTAACTTCTTGATTCTTTTTTAATTCACTCAAAAGCGGTGTAACCATTTGTTGAATGACATATGACTGATGAATGATACATGGATCTGGATCCCTGAAAACCTTCATCGATCTTTCTTTTATCTTATCCATTTTGATAGGAAGATCTAAAAGCTTACCCTCATAGATTGGTAGATGTTCACGATTATAGATGACAACACGATGTTTCATAGAAACCCCCTTAGATCATAAAAATGAGATAGTAGATCAAAATGGCTAAGAAGACAAGTGCGTTAAAGAGTTTAATCCAATGTAGTTTTTCCCTCATAAAATTCGAAATCGACATAATGGATTGTGTTTTAACTGCAATCAATGTAATGATGAAAAGTGGTAATACGAAAATCAAATTATAGACGAGCAGTAATATGATCCCTCGCCACAAGTGATCCGTAAAATGAATCAGATGTAATATGGCTGTTAAATACGCTTGACCTGTACATAAGAATTCAGTAAATGAAATGATTAAACCAATGATGAAGGTTACCACATAAACTTTTTTACTATCTTCTTCCATGGTCTTCGTGAACTTTTCAATCAGTTTTCTGTTGAATCGTTGAATGCCACTTGGCAATTGATTTTTAACAAGTTGGTATTTCTGCAAGATGGTAACAACAAAATCATAGAAGTTTAGAATGAATAAAATACCAGTTAATCCGATGATAATCCATGGAACCGTTTGAACTAAGAACGATAAGAATTGTAACCGATTTAAATAATTATAGAGGATGGTCCCAAATAAGAAATAACTGATAAAAATGGCTGAAATAAATGTCAAACTCACCATCACAAGGACACGTTTTTTCTTGGTGAATCCTAACATTGAAATAAAGATTAATAGCATGGCTATCGCGCAGGGATTGACCCCATCAACAAAGCCTAATAAGATAAAATATATCAGTGAAAAATCGCTTGGTGGCGCAGTTAATATCTCTGGCATTGTTTCGGTATTAGCGAGGTTAAGTACCGTCAAATCTTCAACAGCACTAACAATATCAGCACGCCCAGAAAAATAGGATTTTCCAACAAAGATAATTGGAACTGAAGAACTTGTCTGAGGAACATCATAGGTAAACTGATAATTTCTAAATAGTCCTGTATAGGATGAATCATCTTCTAAAATGTACTTTTTGACCGTCAATCCTTGATCTTCCATGATACTAAAAATATCATCTGAATTTTCTAGTGCTTGACATACTTGACAATAACGCGAACCAAAATAAACCACATCATAGGTTTCTTCTGCTGCTTGACTCGTTAAAGGTGTTTGCTGATAGAGCACACCTAGAAATACGGTTATAATGATGAATGCGATATAAATGTATTTTTTCATGACGACTCCTGATGTTTTGATATCTCTATTATAAAACAAATTGTCCATATTTGTGAAACACAATGTCATATGTCGTTTTTCATCAATCATTTAGATATGCTTCTTGATATGAATTATTCTTTTTTTTGATACAATATAATTACTTTAAAAAGTCAAGGTGGTGATGTCAGCGTGAACAATAAGAATATGATTTCTGATCTCCAACTTAAGCATTATTTTAACCATGCCAATATCGTTTATCTATCAACGGTTATAGCCTGTATCTTCATAACACCTATCTTCATCATTTTTATTGGCAACATCTGGTTGACATTACTTTGTTTAACAACTTTATTAGCTTCAATCGTTGCATTAAAACTCAATCAACTTAAACGCTTTGGACTTGCTTCATTAGTGTTTATAGGTTTTATCACCCTACAAACATTTGTTGAAACCATGTTATTTGGTATGTCTGCTGGCTTTGTGTACTACTACTTTAATATGGCTGGCCTCATCATTTATACCAACTGGAAAAGTCATCAGAAAGTGATTGGTGTATCTGTTGAAATTTCACTGTTTATTGTCGTAACCATTTATGCATTCTTTTATGAACCCAGTGTGATATTAAGTGATCCTTTAAGACTTTTCTTTCTCATTCTTAATCTATTATTTAATATTGTTGGTATCAGTAATTCTGCGCTTTATTATGTAAGAATCGCTAATGAAGCACAACTTAAATTATCTAAGTTAGCACTAGCAGATCATCTCACAGGTCTTCCTAACAGAACAGCGATTGCACAATATTTTGATCAACTTGATATTGATCTTGATTGGCATAAAAGAAGTATTGCAGTTCTTATGATTGATATCGATCAT
>DAOTHC010000149.1:0-3060 GCA_035447465.1 Acholeplasmataceae bacterium | reverse complement strand
TTTTGATCAATGCCATATACAAGCAACCGCCAAAGGTTATATCGCAGCACCATCAACGTATCAAGAATTTCCTTATGGTTTTGTTTTCTACCAATCACTTATTGAAAACGTTAGCCAAGATCAGGTTTATCTTGCACGCCCATGGCGTGAACATGGTGCATGTACCTTCATCGATTCAACATTTAAAGGCAAGTTTGATGACATGCGTTATAACACTTGGGATAAATCCGTCTTTCGATTTAAGGAATCACCTTATGTGAGTGCTCCATTATCTGAAGCATTATCTCAGGAGGAGAGGGAACAACTTTTCTGTTATTTAAAACTGAATATGCCGTCGTTCCCAGGAAATGATTATAGTCCGAAGTAATTCTTTGCGTTATAGTAACTGATATTTTCAACCAGTCTACCTAAAAACGCTAGATCATTGGGATAAAGTCCTTTTTCGACTTCTTCACCAATGAATTGACACAAGATTCTTCTAAAGTATTCATGTCTTGGATAACTTAAGAATGATCTTGAATCGGTGAGCATACCGACAAATCGTGCGATTAATCCATTGTTTGCCAAAGCTTTCATCTGTTTGGTCATACCATCGATAGTATCTAAGAACCACCATGCAGAGCCAAATTGAATCTTACCTGGAATACCTCCGCCTTGAAAAGCTGCCATCATGGTGATTGCAACTTCAAAATCGCGGGGGTTTAATGTATATAAAATCGTTTTAGGAAGTTCACCGGTTTGATCGAGTGCATCTAAGAGTTGTGAGAGTGGTTTAGCAACAAGACCATCATTAATGGCATCAAAACCTGTATCAGGACCTAAATTTTTCAAATTGCGTTCTGATAAATTTCTTAATGCACCGATATGATATTGTTGAATCCAACCACGTTTGTTATATTCTGTACCGAGGAACACGAGAACATGTCCTTTATATTTTCTAATTTCAGATGATGTTAAGTGCTCATGATTGAGTGCTTTTTCATAGATATGAGCAACTTCTTCTTCGCTTGCTTTTTCATATGAAACGATATCTAACGCATGGTCTGATAAACGGCAACCATGTTCATGGAAATAGTCAATGCGTTCAACAAGTGCATTTTTCAATGCTTCAAGTGAAGAAAGTGAATAACCTACGACTTTACTAAGTTTTAAAATCCAATCTTGAAACCATGAAAGTTCAATGTTAATGACCTTATCTGGTCGAAACGCTGGTAAGACTTTGGTTTTAAATGTTTCGTCTTGAGCAAGTTTTTCATGCCATTCGAGTGTATCTGTTGGGTCATCCGTCGTACAAATGATATCAACATTACTCATCTCAATCATTTTTCTAGCAGACAAAGTCTTCAATTTGTCATTAACGCGTTCATAAATGCTTACTGCTGTTAGAGGTGATAATAAATCATCGATTCCGAAGAAACGTTTTAATTCAAAATGCGTCCAATGATAGAGTGGGTTACCAATCAGTTCAGGAACAACCTCTGCCCATTTCATAAATTTTTCTTCATCTGGACGATTGCCTGTAATGAATTCTTCAGTCACACCATTAGCTCGCATGAGACGCCACTTGTAGTGATCACCTGATAGCCATGCATCAAAAAGGTTTCTAAATTTTTTGTCTTCATAAATCTCTTTAGGATCCAAATGACAATGATAATCAATAATGGGCATGTTTTTAGCATGTTCATGATACAGTTTTTTTGCGACTTCATTGTTTAATAGAAAGTCGTCATGAATGAAAGGTTTCATAAGGTCTCCTTTTGGATGTTAAGATTGTTTATGACATCATAAAAGACTCAAGATTGGGATCATTTTATCAATTGTTTATGTCATCCCTCTTGAATGTCAATGATGGTAAGCATCACACGTTATCCAAATCAAGTTGTTGTTATTTTTGTCGTTATATTAGGGCGTCTATAATTACGGACACCGTTTATTACCAACTTGATTTTATCATGTAATGAGAGCGTTGTCAATACTTTTCATCAAGCGCTTACATAAGTTTACTTATGTCTGTTAAAAAGTAAACATTTTTTTAGTTTTTTATGGGTAAATCGACGAGATGTAAATCCATATAACCATCATTTCGAATCCGATAAACAAAGATAATAAGGAAAGTGAGAGCTATAAACAATGTTGAAAGATTGCTTATAAACATCACATAACCAAGTGCGACATAACCAACACCGGGGTATTGAAGTAGCCACAACACAGGTAATCTAAAGACAAACAGTCTTACGACATTTAATATAAACGCAACCTTCGTAAACTTAAATCCAATAAACAAACCTGTGATCACCGCAATTGATGACGATGTTAGTACAGAGAACTTCTCCCAAAAATAAATATCTAAAATCATATCTTTAAAAATAGGATCTGTGTTCGTTGTAAATAAAGGAATAATCATATCTACCATATTGGATACTATCAGTAAACCTAATCCACCAACAATGAGTGCATAAAGATGTGCATAAAGATAGGTATGCATGGCACGCTTTAAGTTTTTGTTTCCTAAGTTTTGACTGATGATGGATGTCTCAGATTCTTCAAATATGATAGCAACCGATCCAGGTCCACCACCCAATTTCATGGCAATACCAAATGCCGCTACAGCTAATGAACCATAAGCTGCTGCCATACTATTGACTAATACTTTACCAAATGAAAACAAGAATTTTCCTATAAAAACTGGAAGAGATATCATTAAAATAGGAATCATATATTTCTTTTGAAACACGAGTTCTTTTAGCCTTAATTGAAACGAGTTCTTCTCTGATGTCATCATAACTAAAGCAATCACCATGAGAATACCTTGTGCGATCAGTGTTGCTAAACCGACGTGGAATGCACCTTTATTAAGAATGAACACAAAGAATGCTGAAAGAATTAATTTGACAATCATGGTCAATACGTTTAACCATAGAATCAATTTGGTATTGCCCTTTGCTTTTTCTAAACCTATGAATACAGCATTGATAGCCATAATCGATGTGGATAATATCTGAACATTAAAATAACCATAACCTGCATCAATCATGTCTTCAGGGGCTTTAAGTAGTCGCA
>DAOTHC010000148.1:0-3067 GCA_035447465.1 Acholeplasmataceae bacterium | reverse complement strand
TACAGTAACGAGTAATGATGGTTATATGTTTGAATCAGGTAATGAAGATGTACTAACGGTTTCTGAAACAGGTGTTGTAGCAGCGATTGGTGCTGGAACAACCACAATTACTATCACATCAAGTTATGATGAATCAGTTGAAGAAACGATCACAATTACCATATATGCCACCGTTGATACACTAACTATAGATGGTTCTTCAACCATGAATTATTATGATGAACAAACTCTAACATCAACGCTATCACCATCAAATGCTTATCCTTACATCACATGGGCAAGCACTAATGAAGAGATAGCTACTATTGATGAAGAAGGTGTCATCACTATATTAGGGGTTGGAGCAGTAACCTTTACTGCAACATCTAACTTAAATGAATTAGTTACAGATGCGATTGAAGTCACAATAATCAATCAAGTCATCGTGGATGCATCCATGACGAATGGTACATTAGATTATGAAGGATTAACATATACCTACGGCATCAGTTTATTCTCTAATATTGATGATGCATTAGATCATGTCATGCCTTATGCAACAATTTTAGTAAATGATGGCCAATACACCGCTCCTCTCAACATTGATATCGATGGACTTGAACTTAAAGCTATTGAAGATTTAGTTGAGCTTGGTTCAGTTGAGGTTAATGCTAAGGATGTTAGTCTAAATGGATTTAACATGCAAGGCGGTGCATTTATACATGTTACCGCATTAGCAGAAAACGTCGCAATTATGAACATAACTGCATCAGGAATCACTCAAGATTTTATCATGATCTCAGACAGTAAAGGCACAGTAACCATAAAACATAATCAATTATCAAATATCACTGGAGATGCGATCACGATCACAGGTTATGAATCAGGAACTATGTTAGTGTCACATAATCAGATTTCAGATGTCGAAACAGCTATTCTTATAACTCCAGCAGAAACTGTTGATGTATCAACTGAAATTAAAGTTGAAAGAAATGATATCAGTGATGTGACAGATGGTATCGTTATTGAAGATGCTGATAGTATTCATGCATATGCACGTTTTAATAGTGTCGTTAATGCAACAGGTTACCTAGCTAAATCAAACAGCGGAAATAACGTTGAATTCACATTAAACCATTGGGGTATGGAAACACTTGATATGAATAAGTTTGACAACATCACTGAAGCGATGTTATTAGGATTCTATGCCAACAAGGTTGATATCATCAGTGAAGCAACTTATAATCCATCAATCCCAGTTAGAATCATCATCGATAATCCAATTGATGAAATCATGATTGGTGACAGTTACCAATTTACATACACTCTTCTACCTTATGATTTGGTAACTACTTACATCAAGTGGATCACTTCAGCACCATTAATTTCTACTATCACACAAGATGGCTCATTTACACCTATCAAGAGTGGACCAGTTACCTTCACGGTGAGATCATCACAAAACACAGCGATTAATGCGACAGTCACAGTTAATGTTGTGACATATCCAGGTATTGAATTAGCACCAGCTAACCCGCTAAATCAAAATCTTGTAGGAACAACACTTCAGTTAGAAGCAACACCTTTCCCTCAATTTATGTCAGAAGAACCTGTTTCGTTTGTATCAAGCAATGAAGCGATTGCTACCGTTACGGTTGATGGACTTGTGTATTTGCATACACCAGGTATTGTTACGATTACATCTGCTCTAGTCAATGACCCAAGCGTTACCAATAGTTTCACATTTGAGGTTTATTCAAGTTTAGATCAAAATAACATTTTAGATATTTTAACAAGCAGCATGGTCACCTACACAACACCACACAGATGGACAGCATTTGGTGTTGGATTCGATTACCAAGATTTCAAGTATGAAAGTGTATCTCGTTATTACTTTGGTGATTATGAAATCAATCAATCCAAGATGGTTCCTGTGAGTTCAGGTATTCGTCCAGGTGAACCTATGGATCCACATCCAGAAGGAGTCACACAATACAATCCAGACAATGTGTACTGGGTTGTTGTACACGATACAGCAAATACCAATGCCGGCTCTGGAGCTTTAGCGCATGCTAACTATCTCTATGGTAATGCGATGGCAGGTGTTGAACTGTGGGCATCATGGCATTTCACAATTGATGATAAAGCATTGTATCAACATATTCCAACCAACGAAAGAGCATATCACGCAGGAGATGGATCTACACGACCAGGAACAGCTACAACCTATCTAGGTGGTGGGAATCGTAATGGTATTGGAATTGAAACAGGTGTCAATGCAGATGCAGACGTGTATCGCACATGGCAACGTACAGCTAAGTTTGGTACGGATTTACTGATTCAATACAATTTGCCTTTGACAAATATGCGATATCATGTGGATTTTTCAGGTAAAAATTGTCCACAAACCATGAGAACTGCAGGTCTTGTTCCTTTGTTTGAAGAGATGAAAGCTATTGAATACCGTGTGAACAAAGATTTCAGTGATGCTGAAATAACATTTGAATCTCACGATATAGAATATGTTGATAACACAGGTCGTGTCATCAAAATGCCAGATCGTGCATTGACTGTAAGTTATACACTTACGATCGAATATCAAGGTCAAACGTATACCAGACTGTTCTACAGTTATTTACCTGGTACAGTTTTATAAAAGGACAACCTTGAAAAAAATAATCAAAAAGTGGAATACGTTGTCAAAAACATGAAACAATCCCATTTCAAATTGACAGCGCTTTCAATAGAAGTGTAAAATACACTTAAAATAGAACGAAAATTAGGAGGAAAAAATGAAAAAAGTATTAGCTTTATTTTTGCTTGGTTTAACAGCCGTATTCGCAACAATGTTTACGACTCAAGCAGCTGAAGGCGAATTGATCGATCTTTATCCTTACGATCAAGAAGCATGTCTTGAAGCTAGCGCAGCATGTACAAAAACCAAATTAGGTAATTCCTATTGGGATATGGAATATGCTGGACATCGCTATCATTTTGTTAGACAAACCGTTCGTATGGCACATATGTTTACTGATGGCAACGCTGACGGATTCTACATGAAGGGTGAATTTGGTGGAACATTAGCATG
>DAOTHC010000147.1:0-3076 GCA_035447465.1 Acholeplasmataceae bacterium | reverse complement strand
AATTCATATGTTAGCTCCTTATCTTAGTTTGATATTAAGATAGGAGAGGTCACCTCAAACAATCAAAGAAGCATATAAGAAAAAAAGGCCATGAGGCCTTAATCATTTTTGATTTTATCTTCACTCTTGCAGAGATCATAAAGAGGGCATTGATAACATTTTGGAGATTTAGCTAAACAATGATATCTACCGAAGAAAATCATTTGATGATGTAATCTCAACCACTCAGATTTTGGAAACTTCTTCATCAACTTCTTTTCGATTTCTAAGACTGAATCTGTCTTTTTAGCAAGACCTAAACGAACTGAAACTCTTTGAACGTGTGTATCAACAGCAAATGCAGGAATGTTAAATGCGTTACTTAATACGACATTAGTCGTTTTTCTACCAACGCCTGGTAAAGCTTCTAAATTATCACGTTCTTGAGGAACAATCCCTTCGTACTTTTCGTCAATCACACGTGCTAATTCTTTAATATTTTTCGCTTTATTTCGATAAAGACCAATCGATTTAATAAGCTTTTCAAGATGTTCAACAGGAGCATCTTTCATCTGTTTAGGTGTTGGATAATAACTAAAAAGTTCAGGAGTAACTTTATTCACACTAACATCAGTGGTTTGTGCTGATAAAACAACAGCAACAAGCAATTCAAAGACATTGGCGTAATGGAGTTCGACTTTGGCGTGAGGAAACATTTCGTTAAGTGTTTTAGAAATAATTTCTGGTCTTGTCATTTGATGTTTTTATAGATTTGATCGAGTGCTTCTTCTAAGTCACTATCAATTTCAATGGGTTTTAACGCACTTTGATTAAGCATACGTTCAACAAGCTTAACGCTCACACGATCTCCTGCATCTTCAATGGCTTTAATGATTTGATCACTTGAAAAGTCCTTTTCTTCAAACCAACGTCTGATATTTTCAAGTTCATATGGCAACAAACCTCTACCCAAACCTTGTTCAAACAGACGAATAACATTCATAATATCATTTTCAACGCGTTCTTTAAGTCGTTCTATCTCATCTTGTCTTAATAGATTTTCAATTCTTTCTAAAGCTTGATCAAGATCAAAGACTTCTCTTTCTTTACCATCTTTACTTTCAAGTTTAGTAGAAACATAACCCTTTTCAATCAGTGACTCAACCGCATTACCAATGGCATCACTACCGATATCAACTCGTCGTGAGATGGATGCGATTGTAAAGGTTTTTCTCTTTTTATAAATTGAAAAAAGCGCGATTAAAACAGACATCTCTGCCATCGTTAATTTTAGTCTCCTGTATTCTTTTAATAAGATTCTTTCAATCGAGAGATCAAATTCTTCATAAAGACGTTTGATGATCATAGTTACCCTTCTTCAATGCATCTTTTGCTGCATTTTGTTCTGCTTCTTTTTTCGTTTTACCGCTACCAATACCTAATGTAATCACATTATCCAGTTTAACAGCTGCTTCAAATTCTTTATGATGTGAAGGTCCCGTTTCTTTAATGATGTGATAACTGATCGAACGTTTATCGCCAGCTTGTATAAATTCTTGAAGTGTTGACTTGTAGTCTTTAATATTCCATACCATGTTTAAATTAGGTACGATCAATTGATGAAAAAGTTTATATGCATACTTAAATCCTAAATCGAGATAAACTGCGCCAAATAAAGCCTCAAAGGCATCTGCGATCATCGCATCATTCGCACCCTTGATCATTTCTCCGCGACCAAGTCTCAAATAATCTTTAAGATTAATTAAAGATGCGTATTTAACAAGAGCTTCTTCACAAACTGCTTGAGCTCTACGTTTGGTCATTTGTCCTTCATCAGCTAAATCTTCTTGATAAAGATAATCACTCATTAATATGCCAATAACCGAATCTCCTAAAAATTCTAATTTTTCATTTTTTTCAGTTTGATTCTCATTAGCGTAAGATGAATGTGTTAATGCAATCTCGTAGAGTGATTCATCCTTATAAGGAAGATGAAGCTTTTCTAAAAATGCCTTCATGCTTTAACGTCTTCCTTCTTTTCTAACGCTTCTTTAACACGTTCAATCACGTTAGCTTCAACCATTTCTTTTGCTTGGCGAATGCCATTAAAGAATCCATATTCTTTGGATGCACCTTGGGCTTTAATCACGATGTTTTGGAATCCCATGAGTAATGCGCCACCAATTTCAGATGCATCTAATGATTTTTTAAAGCGATTGAGTGCACCTTTCATAAAAAGGCCACCAATCATTGAAAATACGCTTGATTTAATTTCTCTTTTTAAGATTGCGCCTAAACCTTTTGCTGTACCCTCCATAGTTTTCATCACGATGTTTGCTGTAAAACCATCAGATAGTAAAACATCAGCATCTGTTGTTAAGATTTCTTTGGGTTCGATATTGCCATAAAAGTTAACGTCTTTACTTTCTTTAAGAAGTGCAAATGTTTCTTTATCAAAATCTCTTCCTTTGCCATCTTCAGTTCCAATATTAATTAAAGCAACTTTAGGATTCGGATGATTTAAAACTTTTTCAGCCATAATGGATGCGTAAATCGCAAAATCAAGTAAGTGTTCAGGTTTAAAATCAACGTTCGCACCACTGTCTAATAAAATACGTCCTTTTCCATCAATCGATGGGATAACAGGAGCAATCGCGACACGTTTCATTTGAGGCATTTTTCGAATAATAAAATGTCCTCCCACAACGAGTGCTTGTGTCGGACCAGCTGATACAACAGCATCCGCTTTACCATCTTTCACATATTGCATCGCCATAAACATGGAATGTTCTTTATTGGTACGATATTGATGAATGGGGTCTTTTTCACCCATAGGTAGATAATGAGGTGTATGAACAACATGAAGTCTTTCGTGTTGTTTTAAATATGGTGCCATTTTGGTTTCATCACCAAAGATGGTAATTTCGATACTATCAAATTTATCTAATGCCATCAAAGTCCCTTTGACCATCGGTTCTGGTGCGTAGTCGCCACCCATTCCGTCAACTGCTAATCGAATCATATTATCCCTACTTTCGTATTTACCATTATATCACACGTGTGGCACAGGTGTGATGGCCTTAACCAAATATTTATA
>DAOTHC010000146.1:0-3136 GCA_035447465.1 Acholeplasmataceae bacterium | reverse complement strand
ATCAAGCCCATGCTTTTTGATTTCTTCTCTTAAAATAAAGTCACTTTCTTGTACGATACGGATTTTATCTTCGGTGATGTCACCCAAGATACGAATCGCTAATCCAGGACCAGGGAAAGGTTGACGTTGTACGAGATCTTCAGGTAAACCTAAAGCCAGACCAAGCGCTCTTACCTCATCTTTAAAGAGTTTGTTTAAAGGTTCGATGAGACCTAACTTCATATCTTTGGGTAAGCCACCCACATTATGATGTGATTTAATGGTTTCTGCTGTTTTGGTACCAGATTCAATGACATCGGTGTAAAGCGTTCCTTGGGCTAAAAATTTCGCATCTTTCATGCTAGAGACTTGTTCTTCAAAAATTCTAATAAATGCTTCTCCAATGATCTTACGTTTCTTTTCAGGGTCAGATACACCTTTTAAAAGATTCAAGAAACGTTCTTTTGCATCAATGGTAATTAGATTTGTTTTATAGTAATTTTTAAATGTTTGATTGACATCGTCTGCTTCATGCATACGAAGCAAACCATGGTCAACAAAAATTGGTGTAAACTGATCTTTTAAAATGTGATGAAGTAGTGCCGTGACCACACTGGAATCAACACCACCAGAAAGTGCACAGATCACGTGTCCATCACCTACCATCTCTTTGATGACTTTGGTTTGTTCTTCAATGAAATGGGGCATCGACCATGTTTTTTCTGCATGACAAACGTCAGTAATAAAATGATCTAACATCTCTAAACCATGTTCAGTGTTTCTAACTTCAGGGTGAAACTGAATGCCATAGATGTTTTTTTCTTGATGCATCATCATGGCAAACTCAGTTGTCTTTGATGATGCGATACATGTAAATCCATCTGGAAGCTTAGTGACTTGATCACCATGGCTCATCCAAACAGAAAATGAAGATCGAAGATCTCTTGTGAGTGGGTTAACATGCTTAATGGTCATCTCTGTTAAGCCATATTCACGCTTGTCATGACCTTTCACTTCACCACCTAAGGTGTAAGCTAAAAGCTGCATACCATAACAGATGCCTAAGATAGGTAAACCTGATGAAAGTATTCTTGGATCTAGGGATGGAGCATCTTGGTCATAGACTGAATTAGGTCCACCTGATAAGATGAGCCCAACCACATCTATAAAATCTAAATCTTTAACATCTTCAGGATGAATCAGTTCACTGTAGACACCTAAATCTCTGATGCGTCTGACGATCAGTTGGTTATACTGTGAACCGTAATCAATCACGATAATCTTTTTATTCATGGTAATTAGGAGCCTCCTTGATGTTATCGACATCATGGGGGTGTGACTCCTTAAGTCCTGCGTTTGAAATCTTAACGAATTGTGCTTTTTCTTTTAAGTCACCAATCGTTTCACAACCACAATAACCCATACCTGATCTGAGACCACCCATCATCTGATGAATGACATCTTTAATTTCTCCCTTGTAGGGAACAGTTGCTTCAATACCTTCAGGAACTAATTTTTTAAGTTCTTTAACGCCACCTTGGAAATAGCGATCTGATGATCCTTTTTTCATGGCGGTGAGTGAACCCATACCTATATAGCTTTTCACGTCTTTACCATCAATCGTAATGACGTCACCAGGTGTTTCTTTAGTGCCTGCAAGTAAACCACCAAGCATCACACAGTCTGCACCGGATGCTAAAGCTTTTGTGATATCACCTGATAATTTAATACCACCATCAGCAATGATCCCAATATCATACTGTTTCGTAACTTGATACACATCATTAATTGCAGTTAACTGTGGAACCCCAACACCAGATACAACGCGTGTTGTACAAATTGATCCTGGACCTACACCGACTTTAATCGCTGATGCACCTGCATAGATCAAATCGATTGCCGCTTGTGCTGTGACGACATTGCCACCAATAATATCTAGGTTAGGAAATAATGCACGGATTTGCTTGATGGTCTCAATAACACCTTTTGAATGGCCATGTGCACTGTCAACAGCGATGATATCAACACCAGCTTCATAAAGCTTATTGACACGGTCATAGGTATCTTGTCCAACACCAACAGCTGCACCGACTCTTAATCTTCCTTCTGAGTCAATACAGGCATCTTTTTCTGTTGGCACAACAGGTGTGTTTTTCACACGTTTAACTAACTCTGCTTGATCGTCGATTGATAAGTTTTTATGGATGACCCCTAAACCACCCAATTTAGCTAATGCAATCGCCATCTCATCTTCTGTCACGGTATCCATCGCTGCTGACAGAATCGGAATGTTTAACTCAATCTTTTTGGTTAACTTCGTGCGTAAAATGGTATCGATGGGTACCACTTTTGAATAACTTGGCACGAGTAGAAGATCGTCAAACGTGAATGCTTCTTTTATGACTTTTCCATTCATCATTTTTACTTACCCCTTATAAGTTTTCTTTAGTTTATCACTGAATATGTAGAATAGCAAGATAGGTTTCATAAAATGAAAAAAACATAGCAACTATGTTCTTTTTCGTTGGTAGATAGCTACTGGTACATAAATGATCTGTAACTGTAAAGCGATGGATAATACAAATCCGATAACCCAGAAGTCACCTAAAAAGCTATACATAAAAGCAACTTCACTGGGGACTTCTCTTAAGAATAGATGATTACTATCTAAAAGGAAGTTCATTGGATACATGATAGCTGCATAGATGAGGAGTATCAAACTTGATGTAAGTAAATCTTTATAGGTTAATCTCATCTTAGCTACGATGAGTAGGTAAAGATTACCGAGTAGGAAGAATCCATGATTTAAAAAATAATGGAAATATCTAAAGTGTGGAATGTTATAGTGAAGATCTGCAACCACTAAACTAATCAATGATCCTAGAACAGCCCATGGAAAGATGAATTTAAACACACGCTCTGATTTAAACCATAAGGTATACGCTGTGACATACATGGAAATCGCACAAACACCAAAGGGTAACAGAGATGTTTGAAATCCTCCTTCGATGATGCTCCAGATGTAGAAGGTCCATTCCATAGCAACCATGAAAATAGCAGTACCTCTTCTTAAGATCACATCAACCTTTGGTGTGATCTTATGTTGAAATACAATCATTAAGATGAAAAGTGTTACTAAAAAGAGGATGGCTAATCC
>DAOTHC010000145.1:0-3160 GCA_035447465.1 Acholeplasmataceae bacterium | reverse complement strand
CAATATGTAGCTGGGTCTAATCCCAAATCTACACTACATATTATACGAGGGAGAATAACATGAACGATTTCAAGCATTTTGAGTACATGGCTAAACACCGGTACGAGCAAGTCGTCTATTTTTATGATAAGACGACAGGTTTAAAGGGAATTACCTGCATACACAACACCACATTAGGACCAGCCCTTGGTGGTACTAGACTGTGGAATTATGCAAGCGAAGAAGAAGCTGTTATTGATGCTTTAAGACTCGCAAGAGGTATGACCTATAAAGCTGCAGCTGCAGGTTTAAATTTAGGTGGGGGTAAAACAGTTCTTATTGGCGATCCAGAAAAGGTAAAATCAGAAGGTTACTTTAGAGCGCTAGGTCGTTACGTACAAAGCTTAAATGGACGTTATATCACTGCTGAAGATGTGAATACAAGCACTAAAGATATGGATTTCGTTGCGATGGAAACAGATTACGTTGTAGGTCTTGAAGGAAAATCAGGCAATCCATCACCTATGACAGCACTTGGTGCATTCCATGGTATTCGTGCAGCTATGCAATATAAATTTGGCAATGAAGATTTCACCAAATACACATTCGCAGTTCAAGGAGCAGGACAAACAGGTTATTACTTAATTAAAAAACTTGTTGAAGCGAAAGCTAAGAAGATTTACTTCTGTGAAATCAATCAAAAGCATATCGATCGTATGAAAAAAGAACATCCAGAAGTTGAATTCGTCGATCCAAAGAAATATTTTGCACTTGATGTTGACGTTTTAGTACCTTGTGCTTTAGGTGGTGTCTTAAATGATGAATCCATTCCACAAATCAAAGCTCAAGTCATTGCTGGTACAGCAAATAACGTTTTATTAGACGAAGATATTCATGGCAATATGATTAAAGATAAGGGCATCCTTTATGCACCAGACTTTGTTATTAATGCCGGTGGATTAATCAACGTTTATCATGAATTAAAAGAATACAATATCGGTCGTGCAACACGTGATATCGAAAAGATTTATGACCGTTTATTAGAAATCTTTAAGATTGCTGAAACTGAAGGTATTCATACGCAACAAGCAGCTAAGGTATTCGCTAAGAAACGTATTGAAACGATTAACAACGTACAAGATAACTATATTAAAAGATAAGGGAGTGAAGTTGTGAAAAAAGGAAAACTAACATTTGACAACGAATCTTGCAAGGGGTGTGAACTCTGTGCCACATTTTGCCCTGTCGACATTTTATATCTCGATAAAGAGCGCATGAATTCTAATGGGTACAATTTAATATCTGTCACCGATATGGATAAATGTATCGCATGTGCACAGTGTGCCATCGTTTGCCCCGATTCAGTCATTAAAGTGGAGGTAGCAGAGTGAGTAAAGTTCTCATCAAAGGTAATCAAGCTATTGCATTAGCTGCAGTTCAAGCAGGCTGTGATGCGTTCTTTGGTTATCCCATTACACCTCAAAATGAAATTCCAGAATATTTGTCAAAATATTTAATTGAAAAAGGTAAGGTTTTTGTTCAAGCAGAATCTGAAGTTGCAGCGATTAACATGGTTTATGGTGCTGCAGGAGCTGGTGCACGTGTTATGACATCATCTTCATCAGTTGGGATTGCACTTAAGCAAGAAGGTATTAGTTATTTAGCTGGTTCTGAATTGCCTTGTGTTATCGTA
The DNA here is from genome assembly GCA_035447465.1 of Acholeplasmataceae bacterium. Lineage (GTDB taxonomy): Bacteria > Bacillota_I > Bacilli_A > Acholeplasmatales > Acholeplasmataceae > Peloplasma. The sequence continues at coordinate 1,488 of DAOTHC010000145.1, read as the reverse complement.
TCCGTGATGAGATCAGGCCCCGGTTTAGGTGGTATTCAACCATCTCAAGCAGACTATTTCCAAGCAACCCGCGGTGGTGGTAATGGTGACTATAACTTAGTGGTTTTAGCACCTGAATCCATTCAAGAAACAGTTGATATCATGAAAGAAGCATTTGACATTGCTGATCAATACAGAAATCCAGTAATGATTTTAGCAGATGGTCTCATCGGTCAAATGATGGAATCTGTTGATATGGATCGCCCAATCAAGAAACGTGATATTAAACCTAAGAATTACGCAACAACAGGAACAGACTATCATGAAGGCAGAAACATCATTAATTCATTAGGTTTAGATCCAGTTTATTTGGAAAAGCATAATCTAGCCCTTCAGGCTAAATATCGTGAAATTACGAAGAACGAAGTTAAAGTTGAAGTGATTGGTGTTGAAGATGCTGATTATGTCATCGTAGCTTATGGAACTGTATCACGTATTGCACGCTCAGCGATTGAAACACTTAAAGAAAAAGGTATTAAGGTCGGTTTAATTCGTCCAATTACATTATGGCCATATCCTAAAAAAGCTTTTGACCTCATTCCTAAGACATGTAAAGGTATCTTAGTTGCAGAAATGAGCATGGGTCAAATGCTCGATGATGTCCTCATCTCTAACAAAGGAAGACATAAAGTAGGATTCTATGGAAGAGCTGGCGGTATGGTACCAGATCCAGATGAAATTGTAGATGCAATCTTGCATTTTGAAGACAAGGTGGTGGAATCATGATTAAATATGAAAGAACAAGTGGCTTAACTGATGTCCATACCCATTATTGTCCAGGTTGTACCCATGGTATATTACATAAGCTTGTAGCTGAAGTTCTAGCGGAACTAGGTGTTCTTGGTAAAACTGTTGGTATAGCTTCAGTTGGTTGTTCAGTGTTCAGTTATGACTACTTCAATACTGATTTCCAACAAGTTCCACATGGTCGTGCATGTGCAACTGCTACAGGTATTAAACGTATTTTACCTGACCGTGTTGTCTTTACCTATCAAGGTGATGGTGACTTTGGTTCTATCGGTATTGCAGAAGCGATTCATGCAGCTAATCGTGGTGAAAACATTACAGCGATTGTAGCTAATAATGCAACTTACGGGATGACCGGTGGCCAAATGGCACCGACAACCCTATTAGGACAAGTATCAACCACATCACAACAAGGTAGAATCAAAGAGCTTCACGGTTCACCCTTAAAGATGGCTGAAATCATTTCACAAATCACAGGTGCAGCTTATGTAGAACGTGTATCACTTCATGATGTTGCACATATTCGTAAAGCGAAAAAAGCGATTAAAAAAGCTTTTACTTATCAATTAGAAAATAAAGGTTTCACTATGATTGAAGTCGTTTCAACATGTCCAGTAAACTGGGGCATGAAGCCAAGACAAGCACTTGATTGGTCAAGAGATAACATGTTACCTGTCTTCCCACTCGGTGTTTATAAGGATG
>DAOTHC010000144.1:0-3165 GCA_035447465.1 Acholeplasmataceae bacterium | reverse complement strand
CGAAGATTGCGATCATTCATATCCATACATCTTTTCCAGGTGACAGTTTCAATACCAAGTTCATTACCTTGGAACATATGATTATCGATTAAAGCTGCAAGTAAGTTATTAGCTGCAGTAATCGCATGTAAATCACCAGTGAAATGTAGATTGATATCATCCTGTGGAACAACGATTGATTTACCACCACCGGTTGCACCACCCTTAAGACCAAAAACAGGACCTAAACTGGGTTCACGAAGTGCTAACACGGGATGTTTTCCGATGTATTTTAAACCTTGTGTTAACCCGATTGAAATCGTTGTTTTTCCTTCACCTGCTGGTGTTGGATTAATCGCTGTAACAAGAATAAGTTTGCCATCCTCTTTGTCCTGCAGACGCTTTAAAACCTTTAAATCGATTTTTGCTTTATCAAAACCATATGGGATACATTCTTCAGAACTTACACCCATTTTTTCACATAAAGTCGTAATTTTTTCCATGTCTTTTCTCCCTGTATCAATAAAAAAGTACCTCTTTCGAGATACTTTCATTATAACACGATAAACTTACTTTACAAAACGGTATCCATTCTTAAGAATGGCTTCAGCTCTCGCCACATCATCTTTTGAAGGCTCTTGGATATCTGAAATCGGATACTCAAAGCCCATTTGAAGCCACTTATATATGCCTGAACGATGATAGGGTAGAACCTCGATATTTGATACATGATGTAACGTATCAAGAAATGCTCTTAAATCTTCTAGATCTTGCCTATCATCTGTTAATGTTGGAACAAGCACATGACGAATGATCATCTTAGTCTCGTGTGCATCTAAGAATCGTGCAAACTCAAGAACTTGACGATTATGACTCTTTGTTAATTTGAAGTGCTTTTCTGGATTGATATGTTTGATATCTAACAAGACTAAATCGGTATACTTAATCAATTCAAGGTAGCGTTCATCTTCTTGATGGAAACAACCAGCAGATGTATCTAGACATGTGTGTATATCTTCTTCTTGCGCACGTTTAAAAAGCTCAATCAAAAAGGGGAGTTGTAATAAAGGTTCACCACCGCTAACTGTTAATCCACCTTTTTTATAAAATTTTGCATATTTTTTGTAATCCGACATAACATCATCAACAGTCATTAACCGATTTTCTTTTGTGCTCCATGAGTCACGATTATGACAGTATTGACATTGAAATGGACATCCTTGCAAAAAGAGAACATAGCGAATGCCTGGTCCATCAAATGCTCCCATCGTTTCGATAGCATGGATGTTACCATATAAAACGTTAGAGTGATTCATGGAATGTTCTTGAGATAACCTCTTTTTTCTGTTCATCCGTTAAATTAGCAAAGTTGACTGCATATCCTGAGACACGGATGGTGAGGTTAGGATATTTATCAGGGTTATTATAAGCATCAATCAGTTTTTCACGATTGAAAATGTTGACATTTAAGTGATAGCCACCACTTGTGAAATAACCATCAAGGATATCTACAAGATTTTCAACTTTGATATCTCCTTCATAGTTAAAACCATCTGCAGATTCAACACCAGATCCTTTGCCTAAAGCTTGAGGAACGAGTGTGAACGTATTTGAAATACCATCGCGACATGACTCACATGGAATCTTAGAGACCGATAGAAGTGATTTTAATGCCCCTGATTTATCTCTACCATGCATCGGATTAGCTCCCGGAGCAAAAGCTTCTCCTTTTCTTCTACCATCTGGTGTATTACCTGTTTTCTTACCATAAACGACGTTTGATGTAATGGTTAATACACTCATGGTTGGTACTGAATCACGATATGTATATTGATTCTTGATTTTGTTCATAAACTGTTCAACAACCCATACAGCAAGGTGATCAACACGATCATCGTTGTTACCGTAACATGGGAAATCACCTGTTGTCTTAAAATCAACAATTAAACCTTGTTCACTGTAGACAGGTTCAACTTTCGCGTATTTGATAGCTGATAATGAATCTGCGACAACAGATAATCCTGCGATTCCGGTTGCGAAATTACGTTTAACAAGTGCATCATGAAGTGACATCTGCAATCTTTCATATGCATACTTATCGTGCATGTAATGAATAATATTAAGTGCACTTACATACGTTTTTGCTAACCATTCAAACATGTGATCCAAACGTTCAATGACAACATCATAATCTAAAACATCAGCTTTTAAGACATCGCTTATAGGACCTACCTGATCTCCTGAAATTTCATCACGTCCACCATTAAGTGCATATAAAAGTGCTTTTGCTAGGTTAGCTCTTGCGCCAAAGAATTGCATTTCTTTACCAATGGTCATAGGCGATACACAACAAGCGATACCATAATCATCACCATGTTCAGGACGCATTTGTTCATCATTTTCATATTGAATCGATGATGTATCAATGGAAACTTTAGCACAGAACTTCTTAAAGTTTTCAGGTAATTGTTCATCCCATAAAACCGTTAAGTTGGGTTCAGCAGATGTACCTAGGTTATAAAGTGTCTGCAAGTAACGGAAAGTCGATTTTGTAACCCATGATCTACCATCAAGGGTTAGACCTGCTAAAGATTCAGTAACCCACGTTGGATCCCCTGTAAAAAGTTCATTGTATTCTGGTGTTCTTGCGAATCTGACCATACGAAGTTTCATAATGAAATGGTCAATCATTTCTTGAGCTTCAATTTCACCAATCAAACCGAGGGATAGATCGCGTTCAATATAAATATCTAAGAATGATGCTGTTCTTCCTAAACTCATAGCTGCACCATTTTGTTCTTTAACTGCAGCTAAGTATGCAAAGTATGTCCATTGGATAGCCTCTTGTGCTGTTTTCGCTGGCTGTGATAAATCAAATCCATAAGACGCTCCCATGTCCTTAAGCATGTTTAATGCGTTAATCTGTTCTTGAATTTCTTCGCGAAGACGAATGTTAAATTCATTCATAGGAAAACTGAACTGTGTTTTTTCTTTTTTCTTTTCTTGAATCAAGAAATCTGTCCCATAGAGTGCGACTCTACGATAGTCACCTATGATGCGTCCTCTACCGTATCCATCAGGTAATCCTGTAATAATACCTGAGCGTCTTGCTTTTCTGATATCAGCATTATACACATCGAAGACGCCTTGATTATGTGTTTTACGGTATTCGGTAAATACTTTATA
>DAOTHC010000143.1:0-3178 GCA_035447465.1 Acholeplasmataceae bacterium | reverse complement strand
AAAGATATCTTTGATGACCAGAGGAGCAAGTCCTAATGAAGGTTCATCAAGAAGTAATAATTCCGGTTCACCCATCAGGGCTCTACCGATCGCCAACATTTGTTGTTCACCACCCGATAAGGTTGAAGCTTGTTGTTTTCTTCTTTCCTTAAGAATGGGGAAGTATGAATACGTTTCTTCAAGTAGTTCTTTCAGACGTTGACTGCGTGATTTCTTTACACCATCTTTAATGGCTGCTTTAATGCTGTAGGCACCCGCTAATAAGTTCTCCTCAACTGTTAAACCTGTGAGGATGAGTCTACCTTCAGGTGACTGCATAATGCCCTTAGAAACGATTTTATAAGGTACAACATTTTGAATCGGTTCACCATGGTAGAGGATTTCACCATGTTTCACCTTGGTCATACCTGAAATCGCTTTAATGGTTGATGTTTTACCAGCTCCATTCGCACCGAGGATGGCTACGATGGAACCTTGAGGAACAACCATGTTGATACCTTTGACAGCTTTGACGATACCATAATCGATTTCTAAGTTTTTGATTTCAAGAATGGGATTACTCATCGCTATCATCTCCTAAATAAGCTTTTCTTACCTCTGGGTTATTTTGAATTTCTTTAGGTGTACCGATGCCAATCATTTTACCGAATGAGATGGCACAGATGGTATCACAGATACTCATGACAAGTCCCATATCGTGTTCGACTAAGAAGATGGTGATACCATAATCCTTGTTGATGGCTTTAATGATTTTTGCGAGACCTTGAGTTTCTGCATCATTTAAACCAGCAGCGGGTTCATCTAAGATGATGAGGGAAGGATCGGTCATCAGCGTTCTAGCAAGTTCAATCTTTTTCAAAATACCATAGGGTAAACCATAAGGTGAGCGGAAGGCATAATCCTGAATACCAAGTGTGGTGAGGATTTGCATACCTTTAGTTCGAAGAACTTTTTCTTCGCGTTTCATCTTTCTGTCATGAAGCATATGTTCGACATAATTGGTAACAAGTAATGAGTGAGCAGCAACCAACAAGTTATCTAAAACGGTGAGTTCCCAAATGAGTTCAACATTTTGGAATGATCTTGCGATACCTTCTTTGATCATGTCATGTGTTTTCTTCTCGTAGAGATTGACCAAATGATCTTCTTTGTTTCTAAAGACCATGTTGCCACCAGTTGCTTTATAAAACTGAGTTAAACAGTTGAAGACTGTGGTTTTACCAGCACCGTTAGGTCCGATGAGTCCAAAGACTTCACCTTTTTTCACATCGAAGGATAAATCGTTAACAGCTTTAACACCACCGAAGTACATTTTGAGATTTGAAATGGCTAAATGGATCTTTTGATCTTTCAGCATTCTCATCTGTGTCTGTATCAAGTCGATGTGCTCTTGAAGTTTCTCTTCTCTTCTTTCCTTCAGACTATCTGGAATCTTGGTGTTTTGTTTGAGTGATTCAAGTCGGTTAGAAAGGTCTTGAAGCTTTAGTTCATCATATTTAACTTTGTTCTCGTTGTATTGTTCAATCAACACTTTAAGTTTTTCAGCTTTATGTTCGAGTTCTATTAAGCGTTTCTCATTCTTCTTTTGGAAGTTTAAGAACGTTTCATGTTTCTTTTGATAAGCTAAAGATGCTTTTTCTTTTCTTCGATCTTTGATGTCTTCATGCTTTTTGATCTTATCATAGTAAACTTGTTTATTTTCAATACTTTGATGCGGATACTTGACATCGAGTTGATTGATAAACTCTTGTCGTTTACTAGCTGCGATTTGATCATATTGTTGTAACATGTTTTCTAAAACTTGTCCTAAAGCTTTCTTGGCTTCAGCAGTTTTATACTTACGTCTTGCCCAATATGCTTTTTCATCATATCGCTTGATCGCTTGTTCTTTCTTCTCGTCATTTTGTGTAACATCGTCTACACGTTTTTTCAATCCCTTAACTTCATCTTCATAGTAACCATCGATACGGTTGAGTCTATTTTCTAAATATGTTTGATCTTGATGATCGTATTCAGAAGCTAACCCTTTATAGTAATTGATTGCTAAGACGAGTTTACGGTGTTTCCTAACGTGCATGCCATGGATCATTTGGCTGACATAGTTTTTAAGATTATTCTGTGCCATAGATGCGTTCTCTTACTTTCAATCTTAATTTTTTAATGCCTTTTTTGATATCACCGAAAAGTTGGATTAAACCACCTGGGTAGAACATCACGACGAGTATGATGAGTACACCATTGATAATGATGGAATAATTACCTAACTGGAATCTTTGGAAAACTGCTAAATCTAGGCCAAAGATGACGAAGGTTCCTAGCAAGATACCCCAAATGGATTTTGTTCCACCGATCACGACAGCTGCTAAGATGTTTAATGCGAATGATAAACCGATTTGTCCAACACCTGCATTACGGTTAAACATAATGGCTAACACACCTGCGAGTGTGCCGTATATACCTGAAATAACAAATGCTAATAAGCGGTACTTGAGTAAATTGATACCCATAGTCTGTGCAGCAGTTTCACTGTTTTTAATGGATAAGAGTGCACGTCCTGTTGGGGATGCGATCAGATTGTATACAACCATCATCCCTATGACAGCGAACACGGCCATAAAGATGACAGCTGAATCAGCAGATAACTCCATCCCTAAGAATGCAAGCGGTCGTCTCGGTCCTCCTGATAAGAAGCCACCGGTTGTACCTGATGCATAATTCGGTATGTTTTTAATGATCTCAATGACGATTTGGGATAAACCCATTGTCACGATTGCTAAATACATACCTGAAATACGTAGGGATACGAAACCAAAGATGATACTGATCACAATCGATACGACAATGACTAAGATGATCGTGAGCATTAAGGGGAGTTCAACAAACCGGTAAAGATAATGAAGACCGAATGCTCCGATACCAACGAAGGCACCTGTACCGAGCGATGCAAGTCCACCGTAACCTAGGAGTAAAGCAAATCCTAAGCCAGCGATGTAATAATAGGTCGTTGTGACAACTGCACCATAGAGATCAGGTGGTATCACGCCAACTAAAAATCTAACAATAACTAATAAAATGCCAGCAACGATAAACCCAAAATGAGGTTTCTTAATAAAAGGCTTCACGTGTTCTAAGTAAAATATTTTCATGCGCTACACCTTCTTTACCATTTTCTTGCCGA
>DAOTHC010000142.1:0-3182 GCA_035447465.1 Acholeplasmataceae bacterium | reverse complement strand
ATCGATTAAAGAAGTCATGTCATACCTCCTGACAGGTCGATTATACAAGAAAAGGAAGGATATTTCAATGTCATGACCTTCCTTTTGTTATGCGTTTATTAAGACAATACAAGTGTCTTTATTAATAGATGAATATGTTCAAACTAGTAGGATGCGATGGTGCCATCACATCGTTTTTCTGTACCACCCACATAGACACCTGTGATGGGATCTTTTCTGATAATTTGTCCACGACCAAATGAACCTAATCGCGGTTCAATAACAACTTCATGACCTTTTTTGATTAAACCATGAATCAGTTTTTGAGGGTAATCGGGTTCAACTAAAATCTTTTTATGTTCAACCCATTGAAATCTAGGTGCATCAAGTGCTTCTTGTGGATCCATTGCAAAATCGATCATGTTCATCAGTACTTGAACGTGTCCTTGAGGTTGCATAAAGCCACCCATGACACCAAAGGGTCCGATGGGGTTGCGATCTTTCATGAGGAATCCAGGAATAATCGTATGATAAGGACGCTTAAATGGTTCAACAAGATTGTTCGACTTAGGGTTTAACGAAAAATTATGTCCACGATTATGGAGTGCGATACCCGTTTTTGGAATGACCACACCAGAACCAAAACCCATGTAATTTGATTGAATCATGGAAACCATGTTGCCTTGATTATCAGCTACTGCTAAGTAAACCGTACCTGAACCAATTGGTTTTCCTGCTTTCGGTTCAATCGCATTAATCTTGATATCACGACTTCTTGTCCATGCATAATTTTTAGACAGAAGTGATTGGATCGATGTTTCCATATAGGCAGGATCTGCAATATACTGCAAACCATCAGCAAATGCTAATTTGACAGCTTCAATTTGACGATGAGCTGTCGTGATTAAATCTTTATCTTTAAACTCAAAATTTTCTAAGATGTTTAATGCCATTAAGGTTACCATGCCTTGTCCGTTGGGTGGAAGTTCATAAACATCATAACCACGATAATTGACTTTGATGGGATCAACCCATTCAACTTGATAGGATTCAAGATCTGATTTTCTAATTAATCCTCCCATCGCTCGTGAATAGTGATCGATTTGATCAGCAATTTTTCCTTTGTAGAATGAGCTACCTACGGTATCCCCAATCTCTTCTAGTGTTTTCGCATGATCCTTTAAGGTCCATAAATCACCTGCTTTAGGTGAGTTTAAGTTTTTAGTAAACGTGTCAAACCAAGATGCATATAATTCATCTTTAAATGTCTTTTGATAGATCTGATAGGCACGCTGCCAGTTTTCAGCAACGGTTTTTTGGACGACAAATCCATTTTTTGCATAGTCGATAGCAGGTCTTAATGTGTCCTTTAAGGAGAGCACGCCAAAACGTTTAGACATTTCAGCCCATCCTGCAACAGCACCAGGTACAGTAACAGGTATAAAACCATGAACTGGCATTTCATTTAGTTTTAAGTGTTTTAGTGTATCAAGTGATAGTAATTTTGGTGCAGGACCGCTTGCATTTAAACCATAGAGTTGGTTTTTATGCCATATAATTGCAAAATTATCACCACCAATACCATTTGATGTTGGTTCAGTTACTGTTAAAGTTGCAGCAACTGCGATAGCAGCGTCAATCGCATTTCCACCTTTTTTCAAGATATCTAAGCCTGCTTGTGCGGCTTGGGGTTCAGATGTGGCGACCATACCTTGTTTTGCATAAACGACTTGTCTGATCGATTGATTGATTTGTTTGGGTTCCATGCTGTTCACCTCTATTTCTATTTTACGATAAAATGGCTCATTATGTATCAAACGTTTCATTTGTCACAAATCTATCTACTATCAAAGTTAAAATTTGATATAATGATTTCATGATGTTTGAACATCAAATAATAGGGTGAACTCGAGTGAATCATGCACTTAAATTCATCTGCGTGATATAATTAAAAGGTGTGGAGGATCATATGAAAGTCTTAACGTACCATCAACATTCAGATATTACATCATATCTAGTAAGTCGGGATGAACAACTTCATGACTTGTTTAAACTAAAAGATGAGATTAAAGTACATATTAATGATCGTTATTATGAAGCACTTGTTGATGCTATCATCGCTCAACAACTCTCATCAAAAGTCGCATTTGTTATTTCAAAACGCGTCTATGAGTTTTTAAAACAAGATGTCACACCCGAACATATCTTGAACACATCTGATGAGGATTTAAGACAATGTGGCCTATCTTATCAAAAAATTAGTTATTTAAAAAGTCTTGCACAATGTATAAGTGATGGCAAGGTATCATTTGATGGGATCGATCAAAAAACAGATCAAGAAGTCATTGATATGCTCATTCAAGTTAAAGGTATTGGCGTATGGACGGCTCAAATGTTTTTAATTTTCTCACTTGGCAGAGAAGATGTCTTCTCTGTCGGTGATTTAGGCTTAAGAAATGCAGTAAAAAAAATCTATCAAAATCCAGAACTATCACATCAAGACATCGAGAAGATTGCAGAAAGATGGTCACCCTATCGTTCTGTTGTCTCACATTTTTTGTGGCACGCATGGGATTTTGAATGAAAGGAAGATATGATGAACGACTTAATTATCGTTATATTTGGTGCAACCGGTGATTTGACATCACGTAAGTTGTTACCTGCTATTTCAAGACTGTATGTAGAAAAACAAATACCTGAAAAAACAAAGGTGATTGCACTTGGTAGAAGATCATATACCAACGAAGAGTATTTAAATGTTATGAATGAAGCTGTGAAGTTATCCTTAGATCTCAAGACACTTGAAAACCTGGTGTCCTATTTTCAAATTGAGATCACAAAACGAGAAGAATACCCTTCACTTGTTGAAACACTACGTGGTATGAAACATGAGAACACACGTGAACTCTATTATTTAGCTATTGGACCAGAATTGTTTCCCGTAGTTGCTGAAAATATCAACCTTTCACATCTGGTCACTCAAGGTAATATGCAACAGTCCATTATATTTGAAAAACCGTTTGGTCATGATTTAACAAGTGCTAAAATGACGAATGAGATGCTCTGGCAGTATTTTGATGAAAAACAGATTTATCGTATCGATCATTACTTAGGTAAAGAAATGATTCAAAATATTATGATGGTTCGTTTTGCTAATCGTATTTTTGAAGACTCATGGCATAACAGAACCATTAAGAATCGGA
>DAOTHC010000141.1:0-3221 GCA_035447465.1 Acholeplasmataceae bacterium | reverse complement strand
ACATAAGATGACCAAACGCGTTTATAAAGACTACACCCTCCAAGATTTTGCAGGTATGTACGGTACCATGACAGGTACAGTATCAACAGGTATTGCATTACTTAGAGAAGTTGACCCATATTTTGAAACTCCAGCAGCAACTGACCTTGTGACTGGAACAACGACAGCAATCATCTTTGGGTTCCCGATCTTACTTTTAGCAAGTTTTGCACCTAACGGTATTGTACAATCACTTATCACACTGGGAGTTCTCATTGCTTTATACGTTTTATTTGTTTTCATCTTATTAAAGAAAAATCCAAAAAAATAAATGATTTAGGCTCACTTTTAACAAGGTGAGCCTTATTTATGTGAAATGATAGCGTTATCATTAATCCACTTGGCAAAGCATTATATCTATGATATAATAAAAATAGAAAATCAAAAGAAGCATTTGACATCATTTTAGGCAACGTTCATGCATGATATGAGCGCTTTCAATGATGCAAGATTTGAGGTTTTCATCAACACAGCATGGGTTTATTTCAGATGGTTTTCATCATCACACATTCACATGAAGTGGAGAAAACGAGGAGACTTATGAACGTTTTATTTTGCTTAACACCTAAAGAAAAAGTGGCGTACATCTATCATGATTACACGATACGCCAAGCATTAGAAAAGATGCAAATTTATCGTTATAATTCGATCCCAATTCTAGATCGTCACGGTAAATATGTTGGTACTTTATCAGAGGGGGATTTACTCTGGTATATTAAAGAACACAAACTAAGTTTTGATAAAACAGAAGAGGTACTCATTCATAAAGTACCTAGAAATAAAGATAATGTCTCTGTACCAATCAATACCGATATGGAAGATATTATCGATGTTGCGACTCGACAAAACTTTGTACCTGTGTTAGATGATTTCGGTGCATTTATAGGTATTATTACACGAAAAGATATCTTTAATTACATGGTTAAACAAATGAATCCAGATAAACGAGAAGAAGACCGCTAGTCTTCTTTTTTTGACTAAAAAAAAGGCGGAATCTCCGCCTATAGATGAAATCTTCTTCTGAATTCTTCGCGACTTGCCTTAGATGGTAGGAAAATTATGCCTAACAATGTGACAAGTGCATATGAGAAGCACGCGACTGATGGCCATGTGACTTCCGTGACATTTAGTAAATTGAGTAATCCAGGTACTAAACCTAAAAAGGTGATGATAATTAAACTTGAGAAATGATCAAACCATTTTTTACGATTGATGAAAATAAGTAATGTGATTAAAAGAATATTTGACATAATCGCAAATGGTAAGACATAATCTAAAGCCCATTGATGATCTCGAATGGCTAAACCAATTAAAATCACCATACCAAGGGTTACAATCACGCTCTTAGTGAGTTTAGATGTCCACATGGTAGGAACAGCTAATAACACAAACATGACAACAGCATAAAGGTTGGTGATGGAAACAACGAGTGACCAAGTCAATGGTAGACCATCTGAATAATCGATATAAAGTGTAATTAAAATGGATACGATGTTTAAAAAGATAAAGAGACGATGGAAGAAGCGTGATGCTTTTCTTTTTTCACATTCACTGAACTTATACGTTTCTTGTGCATTTCCGTCACTTTCTAATTCACCATTACAAAGCATGCAATGCTCTAATGTCGTATCATAATGCACGTGGCAGGTTTTACAATATTTCATCGTAACCCTCCTTATAATTCGTATCAAGTGTGACATCGAGACCTTCACCAACTAAGAATTGCACCATGTGATTCATAATGGATAAATCTTTAAGTGGTGAGCTAAAAATGATATTGGTATGAGATTTTAATGAAATTAACGTCATGGCAATTCCATAACCAGCATTGACGAAATCAGCATCTAAAATTTTAGTCTCCAAACCTTGTGGTAAATCGACAACACCCAAGTTGGAGATTGAACAACTCGAAATAGATTCACCTAAAATGTTATAACCAATTTTAAATGCGATGGTCTTAAGGACAAGTGGTAGAACTCTGATAAAAACATTTTTTTCGAAACCAACGAGTGAACTGATACGAGATTGAAGTTTATCTTTATCCAACTGGTCTTTAAACTGTTCTTTCGTGAGTTCAAGCATGTTCTCAAATGTCCAGTCTGTTCGTTTAGAATCATATGTGCCCTTGATATAGAGTGAGAAGTTTCTAAGTGTCACAGAATCAAAATAAGGTCTTAAATTAACAGGAATGAAGATTTTAAGAGGTTTCTTATTACCAGTAAAATCAACCGATTCTTGATAAATAGCATAAGCAAGCATTGCAGTCACAAACTGAGTGACTGTACATTGATACTTCGTTTTTACAAGTGTTAATAAAGATTTGGTATCAACTCTAGCCTTTAACATGAGAACCCAATGATTTGAGAAACGTTCACCTTCAATATGATATGCTTTTTCTTCTTTGAGGTTTCTTCGTTTAGCTTTGTCATAATTAGAGACAAAGTTATCTTCACTTTCTTTTTTAGAATATGGTTTTTCACTTAGGATTTTACCTTCATGATCAAGTTTAAATCCTCTGATGCGGTAATAATTGTAGACGATAGATCTTAAAAAATGCATAGCACCCGTACCATCAGAGATAGCATGGAAGGTTTCTAAGGTCACTTTATTATCTAAATAATAGACTTTAAATAAGTATCCATGATTTTTATAAGTTTTAAAATATTTGCATACTTGAGGCGGTTCTATTTCCACTTCAAAATGCTTTGTATTCGACGCAAAGTAATTCCAAAAGAGCCCATTTTTGAGTTGGACAGCGAATGTTTCAAAGCGAGGTAAAACTTTATTAACAGCTTCCTCTAAGATTGTACTATCGATCGTTTCATCTAGATAAAAAGAGAGCCGAAAGACGTTTGAACGTTCGTCTTGCGACACAGCTGGGAAGATTTTTCCTGCATTATCTAGCTTGTACCAGTATTTTTGTTTTTTCATTGACATCACCTTAGGATGACACACGATGTTATGTATGTCACTCTTAATTATACATGAGTTTGACTTGATATGAAATATTTTTGACATATTCACATAGAATATTTCGAATTCGAAGCATAATCGTTGAATTATTGATAATCACTTTATATAATGAAATCAAGGATGTGATATTATGAATGCCTTATTAGGTGTGCACCATGTGACAGCCATGACAAGCAGTGCAGAAAAAATCTATGATTTCTTTACAAATG
>DAOTHC010000140.1:1697-3229 GCA_035447465.1 Acholeplasmataceae bacterium | reverse complement strand
GCTGTTGCCTAAACTTCTAATGCGTCTAGTCGCTTCTAGACCATCCATATGTGGCATTTGAATATCCATTAAAATGAGATCAAATGATTCTTGCTTGATCATTTCAATCGCTTTTTGTCCGCTTTCTGCGAGTTTAGATTGGATGCCTAGTTTCTGTAAGATACTCTGCAGTGCAACACGATTTAATCGATTGTCATCGACAATCAGTGCAACACCGCTGAGTTGTTTCGTATATTCTGATGTTATTGAGCGACGAAGTTCATGTTGTCTATTCACTATTTTTTGAAGCAAAGCGTGACGTGAAACAGGTTCTTCAAGGGTACCATCAACTTTTTTTAGTTTTCGTTGATCGATATGTTTGAGTGCAAATAACATCACTTGTTCTGTACCATATTGTTCTTTGATGTGAGTTAAGTTTTCACCTTGTTTTAACATCGTTTCAAAAATCATGAGATCAACTTTCTCATGTTCGATAGATTGTTCATCATAGACATGCATCCCCATGGATTCACAGAGTAACATCAGTTCTGATGGTTGATTGTCATGATAGATTAATACCAACAGATCTTCAACTTCTTTATACGATTGTTCTTGTCCCTGTTTTAAAGGAATCTCACATGTGAATGTAGATCCTTGATTGGGAATACTTTCAACTTTTAGTTGTCCACCTAACAACCGTGTTAATTGATAACTGACACTTAATCCTAAACCAAGTCCCTGATAGACCTTGTTATCTTCGGAACGAAGATGATGAAAAGCTTTATAAAGTTGATCAATCTTCTCTTGTGGAATACCGATACCTGAATCCTGAATCTTAAATTGATAATATGTATCATCTATCTTTTTAACCGATAGTGAAATAGTACCTTCCTCAGTGAACTTAATAGCATTGTCAATAATATGTGATAAGATATGTCTTAATTTGCGATCATCTCCAATGACATCATGATGAATATCATAATCAAAATGAATCTCTAGATTAAGTTGCTTATCATGAATCGCTTTATGATGCATGCGGTAAAGTCTCATCATCTCATCTTCGAGATTAAAACTTCTCTCGAGGATTTCAAGACTATCTGCCTGAAGCGCTTCAAGATCAAGCATACGCTCTACAATTTGTGATAGATGATCGGCAGATGTTTGAGCCATGTCCATATATGACTTTTGTTCTTTCGTGATGTCTGTTGTCTGCATAAGATAAAGTGCATTTTGAATACCATTGAGTGGTGTTTTGACTTCATGTGAGAAATTAGACACAAACGTATATTGAAATTGTGGAGAGTTCTCGCTTTCATCTTTGATATGTTTGATATCTTCGGCCATCGCAAGATAACTGAATTTAAAGGAAATGAGTTGAATTAAACTCTTCAGAGATGGATGTTTTAGTGATTCAAAACGGTCAGGTCTGCGTTGATTTTCAAACGACATATATCCTAAGAAATGTTCATTAACATGCAGTGGAAACGCATAAAAAGCTTTGATGTTTTCATGATGAATGTAGGATAACCATGAGTTATTTAATGATGTTTTGT
>DAOTHC010000140.1:0-1597 GCA_035447465.1 Acholeplasmataceae bacterium | reverse complement strand
ATCTGCTGTAAAATCATGTCTTTGATTGTTTGATCATTTTGATGACTCATGTGTCAGCTTCAACTCCCTTTTCATTAGTCTCATTATAACGTATAAACGGTTCAAAGATAAGCAAAGCAAGGAAAAATTAAGAAAAAAGAGGGTATAACCCTCAAATGTTAGCAAATCGATGTGCGATAGAACTTGCTGCAGCTGCAGCGATGGCTCCTACAATATCATCTAAAAAGGTATGACATTTACCTTTAGCTTTACCTTCTTTGTCAAGTTCACCAATGATGCCAGGTTTGACTTTGTCCACATAGCCAAAGTTTGTAAATCCAATGGATCCGTAAACATTGACAATCGATAATGCTAAGATCTCATCGATGCCATATAAACCATAGTCGTTGAGTAACATCGATGCCAATGGTTCAGATAATAAACCTTTTTCTGCTAAAATATCAAGTTCTAGTCCTGTTAATACAGCGTGTTGAACTTCTCTTTTCATCACGACACGTTTGACGTGTTCGAGACACAGTTCAAATGTTAAGAATGGAATGTACTTCTTTTGTAAATCTAATGAGATTTGAGCGATATCTTCTAAACGTACACCACGTTGTTCTAAACGTTCGCATACAATATCATATTTTTCCATATCATTAAGACGATTGATATCCGGATTTGTTTGTTGCATTGATTAAACCTTCTTTCCTTGTCATAAGTGGGTAAGATTCATTATACACGTTTTTATCAAATAAACAATGGTCTTGTTATGTTGTTTCTTTTTTAATGACTGTATAGTTACTTAAATAGATGACGTCACTAGAAGGTATATCTTTTCGACCAATGGTGAAATCAGATGATAAAATCTGAGCAGTGCTCGATATCGCATTTTGGTAACGTGTTATATCAAAATGAAGTGATTCATCAATACGCGTTCTTACGATATATCCCATATCTGTTAACTCTTTGATACGGTCAACATTCACATCGTTATGAATAATGAATGATGTGTAATCTTGATTTAAATCATCATCATAAGAACCTATAAACATCGATAAATCAGATAGTGTAGGATCAAGTGCTTGATATGCTTCATTCATATTATTTGGATGTAGGACAAAGATGACTTTACCTAATAATGATGTGACAGTTGGCCATCCTTGTTGTTGAATGGTTTGATTTAATGTTAAACCTGGCGATATCATATCACCTGGTGCAAATAGTGATTCTTTAAGTTCATCTTTCAAGAGTTGATTGAGTTCGTTTAATTCATCATTTTCAATGGTTTGAAGTGCATGATCAAGGATCATCCAATCTTCTTTGACTTCAATCAGAAAAATCATTGGTACATGTGAAGGATTATGTGATGAGTATAAATAGATTTCTTGAAGTGCCATCTGAAAGTTAGGTGCAACACTCGAATTATCAACAAGCGGTACATGCGTCAGTTGAAAACTATCTCTTCTTTTTCTTAAGTCAAATTCCATGCTTCTAATCCCTGATTCAAATTGAGTTGTTAGATTGTAATATCCATAATTGAGAGCTCTAGCTTCAGCAAAAGAATCGCCAAGTCCTATAAACAGTCGACCCAAAGAAGATCCTTTCTTTTTATAGC
>DAOTHC010000139.1:0-3230 GCA_035447465.1 Acholeplasmataceae bacterium | reverse complement strand
AACCATAAAGGATTATGTGAAGGATGAATGTAGGGCACTTGATGATAAAGCTGATAAGGATTATGTGGATCTTCTTCTCTTTCCAGGATCAAACGAGCCTGTATGACATGTTCTTTGGGATCTCCAATATTATCAGCTAACATGACACTCTTTTCATGACGCGATGTCATTTTAACATCGACTTGAATGATATCGTCAAAATCACGAATGATTCTTTTATCCATAGTCACATCTATAAAATAATCATCAGTTGTAATATCATATAAGATTGTTTCATCTTGGTCTTGGCATGCTATAAGAAAAAATATAAAGATGAACATTAACAAATATCTAAATCGTTTCATTTGTATACCCCCATACCATGTGTTATTAATCTCATATTACCATAAAAAAAAGAAAGCCGATAAACGACTTTCATTCTTTTGCCCAATCTGGTAATTCAAACAAAACAGTTTGTCCGACAGTTCTTGTTTCAAGATTATAACTGACCATACCACTAACTGAGAGTGTGTAAATCATTTCAAAACCATTGTCACCTGATTCGCTGATATATACACCGCGATCAATACCAAAATAATATTCAGATGCTTCATGACTGATGACAATTGGATCAGATATATAATCATCTGGATTTTCTTTGGTGAAATCAATATAGAACACTAAATATTGACTGATATAGGTGCTCTTGTACTCATAAGGTGATACTTCTTGATAACTATAGGTCATAACAGGGAATGCGACAATACCATGATCTGGTGATATCATCATCGCTTTAGGATTATATGAAGCTTCTGAATAACTATATGACCATACACCAGATAAGTCTTGATGTGATAAGACATAACTATCTTCAAGTCCTAAATCATCATTGGATGCGATAATTTCCATACCGTTAACACGACCATTTTCATCAGCAGAGAATCCAAAACCGACAACTTGAGTACCTTCATCATTCCAAATATGAAGATATGTACTAAATCCAGGACGTTCGGTTGCTTTTAATATTTTTGGATTTTTTGGATCTGATAAGTCAATCCAATAACGTGGATCAATTTGCTCAAAGGTTACAACATAACCTGTTGTGCCTTGAAAATCAACGGAATAAACACGTTCATTTGGTTTACCTAATCCTTCAGTGATGGAACCAACAATCACCATGTCATCGGTTGTTTCACTTTCTTTAATGACATAAAGACGATTTTTAATTGGATTCCAACTGGATGTTACAACACGTAGATACCCATCATATTCATCCATCCAATACTGGTTGTCAACACTACCATCTAAAATGACTTGACCAGCATAATTGATCGTTGCATCTTCTGTATTGACATCAAATTTTAAAATCTGTGTTTTTTGAATCCAACCGATTTCAGCTTCAGTGTAGACGGTATAATCTGTATAACTAAATGCTGTATAAATACTGTCTTCATCAGCGTAAATCTGATTGACATAACCTAAGAAAGCTTGCGAACTGACATTGAAAGTATCGAGATCAATACCTGTGAATACCGTCATGCCGTATACAGGAACATCATCAAAATAATAGATATCACTGTAATCGAGATAGGATGTAACAGGATCTGTTTCGCCTTCTTTTTCTTCAAACATCGGTCTTAATTCATCTTGATTTGTTTGCTTATTTGATACTAAGAATAATGCATTATCAATCAAACGATATTGATAAAAACTAGAGTCTGTTTCCAATTGATAGGCAATCTCTAATGTATCTCGGTCATAAACAATAACTGTACCTGTATAAGATATATATGCCCATCCGACACAGTCATATGCAGCATCATAAAGATATGGAGATGATTGATAACTATAACCGATAATAATTAAATAATCGTCTGTTAAAAACATTGAATCCGTATAGACATCACCAAGATCAAGCGCTTCTTCAAGGGTTGCTACACCTTGATCGCCAATGGATAAGATTTGAATCACATTTTGATATCGAGCTGCATAATATATCATGTTGCCATCAGTTTTGACAATATCTGCTTCTTCAATACCTTCGACTTGGTTATTTGTACCGATAAAATCACGATCGGGTTGACTAGAACCATCCATTTGATCATCAGCACCACCAACGCTTGCTTCTGGAACCGCATCGGTCATGCTATTTAAATCTCTAAACCAATAATACTGTTCATTTTGATTGTTGAGTAATTCTCTTAACTCTTCAGCTGACGATAATGATTTGGCGTGCAACAAAACACGATCACCTAGCATTTCGGGTGTTTGAAAAGAACCAGAGACTACTGTAGCAAACATAAACATACCTGCAATCACTGCACCGTATGAGCGTTTTACCCAAAACAAAATGGGTCGCTTGACAATGGATTCACCGACATGTTTTTGAAAGGTCTTCAGTTTTTTATTCCATAAAATATCTCGTGTAAGTTGATAAGTGAAAAATACTGCTGCAACTGCAAAAAGTGAGAATACTATCCATCCTAATAAAGTCATATTAATCCTCCTTTTTAAGTATGCCAAGTGCATGCTTAAATGATTTGACGAAGGAACGTGAAACTTCGAGGTGAGTGCCATCGATTAACTCTAAATCGAGTTTCGCATTGAGTGATGTGCGAATATATTTAATCTTTGTTATATTCACAATAAATGATTTACCAATGCGAATAAAATGGAAAGGTTTAAGTTTATCTTCAAGCTGATAAAGTGGTTGACGTATGAGTTGACTTTGATCTTTGTCAAAATGCATATAGATATCATCACCAAAAGCTTCAAGATACGTCACATGCTTGACATGAACTTGCAGGAATCCTTCAGGTGTTGGAAAAATGAGTTGATACGATGTTAACATCAATTTTTCAACGAATTGATAGATAGCCTGTTCATTTGAATCATCAAGCAATAAACCTATTTTATGTTCGGGCACTTCATTTGGATCTGTCGTGACCATGACGTTGAATTGATCAGAGATGTCATCTTTGATTTTTTCATAATCCTCACGGTTCCAAATGATTTTGATCATCAGGAGCTCCTCCTACTTTCAAGTATAGTATGACTTTTTTTCATTACCAAGTATTTTTAGATGTGTTGCATGTATCAAAACATATGATGCATATTCTACTTCATTTTAACACGTTATGACATATAAGAAATAAAAAATAGGTGATTAACATCACCCTTTACTAAACCTATGGTGCGTAACTATGGGTTTTTAATTTATAATGAGATTGGGTGACTCTATGAACACATAT
>DAOTHC010000138.1:0-3233 GCA_035447465.1 Acholeplasmataceae bacterium | reverse complement strand
TTAATGGATGTGTTCAAATATGATCGTACTGCTGGTTTACTCAAGGAAAGTGCATATTTATTTACATCAGGTGTAAGCTTAATAGATATACGTATTACGATACACTATTATGAAAATAATTTATCATCATTCATTTTTTCAACCATTCACGAAATGGGACATGGTATTTATGAACAACAAAATGATCCTAAATATGATGATACATTCCTTCATGGTGGTACAAGTTTAGGTATTCATGAATCACAATCTCGTATGTATGAAAACATGTTAGGAAGATCTTTATCATTTTGGAAGGTTCATTATCCTAAACTTGTTGAATTATTCCCTAAACAACTCAAAACTATACCAGTAGAAGAATTCCATCGCTACATCAATCGTGCAGAACGTTCTTTAATTCGTACAGAAGCTGATGAATTAACCTATGCACTTCACATTATGGTGAGATATGAACTAGAAAAAGGTTTAATCTCAGGAAAGATCAAAGTAAAAGACTTACCTAAAAAGTGGAATAAACTGATGGGTGAATATGTAGGCATTAAGCCTAAGACCGATAAACAAGGAGTCCTTCAGGACATTCACTGGTCAGGTGGTGCATTCGGATATTTCCCAACCTATGCCCTAGGTTCAGCTTATGCAGCACAGATCTATCAAGCAATGAACAAAGAATTCAGTATTGAAGAAACCTTAGAAAACAATCAAATTGAAAAGATTAATGCATGGTTAAAAGAAAAGATTCATCATTTTGCAGGTAGTAAATCACCTAAAGAATTGATGTTGATTGCGACACAAGAATCTTTCAATCCACAATATTACGTGAATTATCTTAAACAGAAATTTAGTTCAAAATAGAAAGTGTGTGAAGTATGCTTTCCATACGCCATCTTTACCAAGTAGGTCACGGACCATCAAGTTCACATACGATGGGACCTGCTAAAGCCGTCAAGTTAGTTAAGGATCAATGTCCTTCATGTGATCGCTTTGAAATTGCTTTATTTAACTCGTTAGCACTCACAGGAAAAGGACATTTGACCGAGGAAGCTATTAAAGAGTCATTGGGAGACATTCCCGTGACTTTTTTGTCGTCACTAGATTTATCTAAACACCCCAATACACTCTTTATTCGTGGTTATCAAGATGATCTACTCATCATTGAAAAAGAAGTTCAAAGCACCGGTGGGGGTCGTATCCTTTTTGTTGGTGAAGAAGAAACAGATAGTCATATCTATCCTCATCAGACATTTAAACAAATCAAGAAATATTGTAAAGCAAACAATATGACACTTCATGATTATGTTTATGAAGTTGAAGGTGAAGACATCAAGTTATATCTTTTAGAGATTTGGGAAGCCATGAAATCAGCAATTGTTAAAGGGTTATCAACTCATGGCATTTTACCAGGACCTTTAAAGATGAGACGTAAAGCGCCAGAGCTTTATAGTAGAATTAAACAAACTGACGTGCCTGAACTCGTTGAAAATAAACTGGTAGCAAGCTATGCCTTCGCTGTCTCAGAAGAAAATGCGAGTGGTGGTATCATTGTGACAGCACCAACATGTGGTGCTTGTGGTGTTTTACCTGCTGTATTATACTATATGCATGAACGACATGATGTCGTTTCACAAGAAAGAATCATCAATGGGCTTGCAGTCGCAGGTTTAATCGGCAATATCATTAAACATAACGCATCTATTTCAGGTGCTGTTGCAGGTTGCCAAGCTGAAATTGGTAGTGCATGCTCCATGGCTGCTGCAGCACATGCAACACTCTTCAATTTATCGATGGATCAAATTGAATATGCAGCTGAGATTGCGATGGAACATCACTTAGGATTAACATGTGATCCCATCAATGGTTATGTGCAAATTCCTTGTATTGAAAGAAATGCAGTAGCCGCACTGCGTGCGATTGATGCATGTGGCCTAGCCTATTTCTTAACTGATTCTCGTAAAATATCGTTTGATATGGTTGTTCAAACCATGTATCAAACGGGTTTGGATATGCATCAATCCTATAAGGAGACTTCTCAAGGTGGTTTAGCGTATTACTTTAAGGAGGAAGACGATGTTAACTGCTGGTAAAAAAATCATAGGTAAAGCTATCGATGTTGACTACATAGGACAAGGCATTGTGAAATACAACGACGTGGTTGTATTTGTTAAAGGGATGCTGTTAGATGAGGTTGCTGAAATCGAGATCAAACAGGTCAAAAGTAGATTTGCTGAAGGAAAAGTCATCAAGATCATTGAGAAAAGTCCTGATCGTAGAGAGCATCCATCAGCACATTTAGGAAGTATGGATTTAGTGCATATGTCAGATGAAGCTCAACTCATGTGGCAAACAAAGTTAACAGAAAACACGTTGAAAAAGATTGCAGATATTAGTTTTCCAATCGATCCGATTTTAACTGATCATCACACCTTTCACTATCGGAATAAATCCGTATTTCATGTGATGTATAAAGAGCGTTTGACTCTTGGTTTATACCATGAAGATGGTAGAGGTTTGATTGCAATTGACACCTTCGATTTAGCAGATGATGTGACTAATCGTATCATCAAAAAAATTCATGCAAGTAAGATTGTGTGTGACTCAAGAAGTTTAAAACAGATTGCCATACGTACCAATGAGAAACATCAAGCTTTGGTTACGCTGATTGCAACCCGTGATCGTTTTGAAGGATTAGATGAACTCGTTAAAATCATTTCAAGTATGAATGAAGTAGTCGGTATTACGCTTAATATCAAAGATGATCATAGACGTATTTTGGGTAAAACATCAAAGAAGTTATATGGATCTCATACCATTGAACTACGTATTAAAAATGGTGTTTATCCTGTAACCGATCAAGCTTTCTTTCAAGTCAATATCAACGTTATTCAAATGGCTTATGATGTCATTCGTCAAAACATTAAACCAAATCAAACGGTGATCGATGCCTATAGTGGTGTCGGTAGTATTGGATACTATATCAGAGATCTTGCTAAAAAAGTGATCATGATTGAATCCAATCGTGATGCCGTTAATATGGCACAAGCCATGAAAGAAAAAGAAGGTATATCCAACGTAGAGATCATCTTGGGAAATGCTGAAAAAATGATTCAAGACATTCAAACAGATGTAATCATCGTTGACCCCCCACGCAATGGGTTAATGCCTGAACTTGTTACTCACATGATTGAAAAGAAGTTTAAACAGGTCTTTTATTTATCATGTGACTTAAAGACATTGTCACG
>DAOTHC010000137.1:0-3245 GCA_035447465.1 Acholeplasmataceae bacterium | reverse complement strand
ACTTTATCCCCAAATTTTAAAATTCATGGCTAAATATCAATATCACAATCGTATTGTCGAAATGTCAATCACTGATCAAGTGATAGATCATGGTAACTATAATGACATGTTAAAAGAAACCCACATGGATATAGGTAGTATCAAGCAAAATATCAAGGATTTATTATCATGAGATTAGATCAGTATCTTGTCTTACATGGCTATGTGAAGACTAGAAGTCAAGCATCTGATGTGATTAAACGAGGTTATGTCAAAGTTAATGATGATTTTGTTACTAAACCGGGTTACGAGGTTAAAGAGCCTTCTATCAAAATGATTGAAAAACCGACGTTTGTGAGTCGTGCTGGTGAGAAATTGCAAGGTGCTCTCATTGATTTCAATATTGATCTTACTGGTAAAATCATGATTGATGTGGGTTCATCTACAGGTGGATTTACGGATTGTGCTATCCAATCGGGAATCAAAAAAGTTTATGCATATGATGTTGGTACTGATCAGATGGATCCATCACTAAGCCATTTAGATATCGTTGAATTACATGAAGGTACGAACATTTTAGATGTTGACCTACCTTTTGCTGATATTGTTACTATTGATGTATCGTTTACGTCAATTCTTCCGATTATGAATCATTTTCAAGGATTTCAAGGTGAGATGGTTTGTCTTATTAAACCCCAATTTGAGGCGGGACCTATGTCATTTAAACAAGGTGTCCTCAAAGATCTAAAAATACATCAAAAGATATTATCTCATGTTACTAAAACCATCAGTGAACTTGGATTTCATATCGTTGGTTTAAAAAAGTCTGTACTTAAAGGTAAAATGGGAAACCAGGAATATGTGTTATACATCAATCCTAAAGGAAAGATGTCATCCTTAGATGATATTGTCAGAGGTGTTCTATGTTAAAGCATCTTCATGTTCAAAATTTCGCATTAATCGATGATTTAGAAATGGATTTTCTTCCCGGAATGACCGCCTTAACGGGTGAAACCGGTGCAGGGAAGTCCATTATTTTAGAGTCATTACAACTGTTATTCGGTAAAAGATCGGATGCAACCATGATCAGACATGGGCAAACCAAAGCTCAGGTCATGGGTCTTTTCGAACTTACAAAAGAACTTCAAGAAACATATCATTTACCAGAAGAGATTAAAGTTGAACGCGATATTGATCTAGAAGGCAGACATGTAATGAAGATGAATGGTGAAACAGTGACGCTTGCTAAAATCAAAGAAATCATGCAAGCTATGGGTTCTATTCACTCGCAAAATGAAACGATGAATCTGTTTGATAAATCTTATTATATTGAACTTATTGATCAAGTCGATGAAAAGAAAATAGAATCACTAAGAAATACCTACTTAATCCTAAGATCGAATTATCTATCCAAGAAGAAACATCATGAGTCACTTAAGCAAAAGAAAAATCAACAGATTGAAAAGAAATCGTATCTTGAATTTCAAGTTGAAGAATTAAAGAATTTAAATCTTAAAGTTGATGAAAAACAAGCACTTGATGAAAAAATTGAAAAGCTTAAAAACTTTGATAAGATTATGGGTGCTTTACGAACCAGTTACCAACTATTAGATGGTGAAGGTTTTTCTATCGATAACATCTACGAAGCTGCCAAACTCATCGATCGCATCGAACATCTTGATCAGAGTTATCTCGATATGAAAGAACGTTTAACCGATGCGTATTACAATCTTGATGATGTCAAATCACTGATTTATCAAACCATTGAATCTCTTGATTTCGATGAAGATGAATTCAATAGCATGCAAGAAAGAAGTTATGAACTTGTCAAAATTGAAACCAAATATCAAAAAAGTGTCAATGAATTGATTGATTATCTCCATGACATCGAAGAAGAACTACTTCTAATTACGGATTATGATCACTATTTAGAAATGTCTAAAAAAGAACTTGATGATGCATTTTCAAAAGTCTATCAACAAGGATTAAAACTATCACAAGAACGTCAGAAATTAGCTAAAAAACTTATTAGCGACGTGCTAAATGAACTAAAGGATCTCGATCTTGCTAAAGCAACATTCTCAATTGAGTTTGACAAACCTGAACAAGACGACCAATCCTTATTCGAAACTGGATTAGATACGGTTGAATTTTATATCTCATTAAACGAAGGTGAGCCTGTAAAACCACTGGCTAAAGTAGCATCTGGTGGTGAAAGAGCTCGTTTTATGTTTGCTTTAAAATCAATTTATGCGAAATCCAACCACTTGTCACTCTTAATCCTAGATGAAATTGATATCGGGATTAGTGGTAAGACAGCATCTAAGGTCGCTCAAAAGATGAAGATGTTAGCATCTGACATGCAACTCATCGTCATTACCCATTTGCCACAAGTTGCTGCTAGAGCAACCCATCATTATGGCATCTTTAAGCAAAAAGAAAATGAACGCATGGTCACACGCATTCATCATTTAAACGATATGGAACGTATTGAAAGTGTTGCGCTCATGTTGAGTGATGAAAAAATCACTCATTACGCCATTGAACAGGCTAAAGCGCTCTTAGAAAAATAAAAAAAGCTTTCGCTTTTCTTATGCGTTACCTGCAATGATAGCAAGAACAAAGGATAATACTACCAGGCCAACCATGCCGAATACAATGATCCAGACAACAGCTTTGCCCCACCAAGTTTGTGTGGGATCTACGTAGTGTTTTTTGGGTTCAACCTTTTTAGGTGTTTTTACTTTTTGAGCCATGATTTCACCTCATTTTAGTCATCGGTATCATTATACACGAAAATGTATTTTAAAGGAAGAGATTTAATGAAAAAGGATATCAAAATCATCTTTCATATTGATTTGAATGCTTTCTTCGCAAGTTGTGCGATCATTAAAGAACCACATCTTAAGGACAAGGTGTTTGTTGTTGGTGGAAATCCGATGACTAGACGTGGTGTGGTCTCAACTGCATCCTATCCAGCAAGAAAACTTGGTATCCATTCTGCTATGAGTATCAACGAAGCTTTTCGGATTTATCCGAAACTGATTATTGTACCTTTACAGTTTTCCTTATATCAAAAGTATTCACATCTCTTTTTCCAATATTTAAAGACGTATTCGTCTGTTGTTTTGGAAGGATCTATTGATGAAGCTTATGTTGATATGACAGAAGCATCAAAAACCAAACATCCTTTAGAGATTGCTAAAGAAATTCAAGATGGTTTACTTAAGACACATGGACTTCCTTGTTCAATTGGCATAGCATCG
>DAOTHC010000136.1:0-3251 GCA_035447465.1 Acholeplasmataceae bacterium | reverse complement strand
TAATCAATAAAAATATTATTTAGCAATGCGACGCCATGGACTGACGTAACCACCTTGTAAAATTGAGACCTCATTTGCAACAATCAATGCCTTTTGATTGAGTGCTTCTACAATGTCAATTATGCTTTGTTTATTCTTACGATTAGCAAAGATCATGAGGACTAAACGTTCTTGATCTTTACCTTGTGCTTCCAAAGTCGTAACACCATGACCCATTTGACGTAGCGCATCAGTTAATGACTTACCTGAATCTTTATCGACGATGACATAAATTAAGATCTTACCAACTGCAAGTCTGGTTTCAAGCAAAGACCCAATGTAGACACCAAATGCGAAACCTAAGCTATAAACAATACCTTTCATTGGATAATCAACGATACCCATGATCACACGTGATGCGATAAATACCCATAAAAGGATTTCAAAAATAGCTAAAATCGTTCCCGGTTTACGGTAACCTTTCGTGATTAAAATGACACGCATCGTACCAATGGTAACTTCAATGATTTTTGCTGAAAAAATCATGAGTAATTCCCATAGTGGAACGGATGTTAAAAACGCCCAAATTTGATCTAACATGTGCTTCACCCCAAACAATTATATCATGCAGTTTAATTTATGCAAGACTCTTTTTTTCTTTTTATTTTTACATCTAAAATGCTCTATATTTTTATGAACTAAATCTTCGTTAATTGAGATAAAACGTCTTCCTTTTTAGCATTCATATAATCAATGATATTTCTCATGCCAAATGGCATGGCCATCATTGAACCACTTAGTTCACTCTGATATAAATCAACTTGTTGATTAAATAAAGATGTAAAACGTTGCGTTGAAAATAAAGCGTTTGATCCTGATAACAACTGATTCAAATAAGATTCATAAATGACTTGATAACGCGGAATACTTAGAATTTTATCGACTAAAACATGCGGATAATTAGGTTGATTCAACAGATGTGCATTTAAATTACCCCACGTGTAGATATCCATACCAATCGACCAATTACTAAAAACGGGAGCTCCATCCCAGCCCTGTCCCATACCATGATCATAGTCGTATGGAATCATAAGCCATTTTTCTGTTTTTGAATTTTGATAGAGATAATAATTATTGGCCATTGCACGATAATCATCAGGGTTGCCTAAAAGCACGCCAACAGCTAAATATCTGATAAACATGTCAACTTCAAAGTGTTCTTCAATATAGGTTTCAAATGTTGTACCAGACAATGTGTTGATCGACTCAACAAAACTTTTAATTTCACGGTGATCCTCAGCAGTTTTATTTGTTTTTAAATCATAGGTTGGGCGATAATTAATCGCTTCATTCTTGATACCAACAGCACGGTTGTCAATGGGATATCCTAGATTAGCTGGTCCAAAGTTTTGCCATAATGATTTATAAAGATTACCATCGTTTTCATCACCATCAAGACGTCTTTTAATAAAATTATCATCAATAGGTTCAAAAGCGGTATAAATACCATAATGGTATGTTTCATCACCTATTGTGATGATCAGTTTAACAAGTGTTGTATGTGCTGCAAAAACACCGAATGATTGAAATGTATCTAAAGAAAACTTTTCTGTTAGATACGTGCTATCCCAGTTACGATTCCACTTTAGATCTAGTTCTTCAAGTTCAAAAACCGTTCGTTTTTCATATTCTGCCTTATAGGGTTCATGAAAAGATAGTTTAAAGTTTGACATTTGAGGTTCACCATCATCATTTTGAATACGATCACGTGACATGTTACCACGTGTTCTAAAACCGATTTGTTCAATCGTTACGGAACCTTGATCATCTTGATATTTTAAAGATGCTTCTACCATGTAATCTGTACGGTAATGACCATGTCTAACGAAATAATCAATCATGGCATTATCAAGTTCTTGCCACTTAGCTTCCGTAATAGTTACATGAAGTGTTTTTGTTTTTGTATCATCGAAAAAACGTTCAAACGATTCGATATTCACAGGTTTGATTGTGGGATTAAGACTTGTTTCGCATGCAAATAGTGAAAATGTTAAGAATAAGATTAAAACAACCATCATATATTTTTTCATATGTTTTTAAGTCCTTCAACATAGTCTTTAAATATCTGCATCGCTTCTGTTGTTTTTTGAATAAATGGTTCTACAGGTAAATCCTTTTTTTCATCAAATTCAAAAATGACATCCATGATCCATTTTGTTTGATCACCTATTGCAATAAAGCGATTATCACAACGATTCCATACGCCAGGTACTTCAAATATCTGAATGATGCGATCGGGCAATTGGTTTAATTCAACCGTAATCTTCATCTCCATTTGATAATTTCCAAAATCAAATAAAAAAGCACCTTGGCTTCCCGTTTCAAAGAGATGACCTTGATGATCAATGATATCTGTTAAACCTTTTTCCCACTTCATGATATGCTCGTGTTGCGTATAATATGCAGCAACTTGTTCTCTATTGTCATTAATGATGATTTCACATGTATATTTCATAAGAACACCTCTACATATTATTATAACATAAAAGAAAATCACGCTTCTTGACTGCGTGATTTTTTAAGCTGCACAACTATAAAATTTATGATAGTTCAATGGTAATATCTGTACTGATCCAAGTGATACCATCACTTCCATCATAAAATGCTACCTCTAGGGTGTAAATGCCAGCTGGTGCATCATTTTGTGGTGAGGTTTGCTGCTGACCATAGATGAGATAAACCTTCTCAATGCTTGAAAGATATGATAACTCGATGTGATATTCAGCAGGTATGATGATGTCAGGAAATTGATCGTTTAAGATGATATTTTCACTCAGATTGATCAATCTAACTTGAATGATAGCAGTTTCATCTTCCATGTAGGTGTTGGGTAGTACCAAAGATCTGTTAACATTTGAATTAAATCTTAAATCAAGAATAGCGATAAAGCTATTGTTTTCTGATGGTTGATAAATATCTATGTCAAATGATCCTTCACTTATTTGAACGACCTCATCAGGTGTCGTCTTCCGTCCAACTTCAACGTGATACGTTGTCGGCAACCATTCTAAATCTAAAAGGTCACCACCATGATATATAGCAATCTCAAGTGTATAAGTACCTGATGGTCCAATTAAAGATCCCTCATGGGTTGTATTTATTCTTGTAAAATTGAATGTTTTTAATATCACTTCGTCTTCTTCAAGTGTCAACCATAGAGGATTATGTGAAGGATGAATGTAGGGCACTTGATGATAAAGCTGATAAGGATT
>DAOTHC010000135.1:0-3253 GCA_035447465.1 Acholeplasmataceae bacterium | reverse complement strand
TTTTTGTTCATTGACTGCAAACACATCAGCTGCTAGAATTTCACCTTGGACATCATATCCCTTTTCTAGAAGAAGTTTTCTGACAGGCTTAAATAAGTCTGTTTCAATCATGATGTATAGTTTTCAACGAGATGTTTAATGTCATCTTCGCGGTGCTTGTTTTTCCAGTTAATAGGTGTCATATGTCTAACGATGCCACCTCGTTTTTCAATGATCTTTTTCATTTGTTTTAAAGTGTGTGTACCACCCATCCAAGCAAATGGGAAAAAGTGTGTGATAAAGAGATCAACGTTTTTACCTGAAAAATCCGTTTGTTCAAGATAGACTCGCATCACATTAGCCAACATAAACCCATGAACAGGAGAGCCCACAATGAGTTCATCGAATGATGAAATATCTGGTGCTTCAGTCAGTTTGGGTTCTTTCACATTGGGATCATCTGATTCAGGTATAACACGCATCAGTGGATAGCTTGCACGCTCTTTCATCATATTTGCAACACCTAACGTGTTACCCGTCTTTGAATAAATAACGATACCTTTCATAAAAACCTCCTACATATGATTCTTTCTTCTTTTGATATATTTTTGAACTTCGACTAAGATAACAGGGAAAATAACTAGCGCAATAATGATCAACCAGTGGTTCCATGCTAACTTCGTTAAGCCAAAGATGTCTCGTGTAAATGGCAATAAGACAACGGTAAGTTGTAGCGACATGCTGATTGCAAAGGCATATAACATCGCTTTATTTGGTTTCATCTGAAAAATGGATTTAATCTCACTTCTGACATTAAATGAGTGCGTGAGTTGTGACATTGCTAAAACCATGAAAGTCATGGTTTGTGATAGCAAGATTTCATTTCCTGTTGAAACACCTAAAAACCAACCAATGGTATATGCTCCAAATGACATGGTTGCAAGTAGGAGACCACGTTTGATAATCTGTGATCCAAATCCATCAGCAAATAATGATTTCTTTGTATCACGTGGCTGTTCTTTCATGATACCTTCTTCTTTTGGTTCAAGACCTAAAGCAATTGCCATAATCGAATCGGTAACAAGATTGATCCACAAGATTTGTACAGCAGTTAACGTGGTTACACGATCACTAAAGATGAGTAAACCAAGGGTTGTTCCTAAAAAGATGGTTAAGATCTCACCGATGTTACATGATAATAAGTAGTGAATCGCTTTTTTAATGTTAGCGAATATCGCACGACCTTCTCCAACAGCATTAACGATGGTTGAGAAGTTATCATCCGTTAAAATCATGTCTGCAGCACCTTTAGCAACTTCAGTACCTGTGATGCCCATCGCAATACCGATATCAGCCTTTTTAATCGATGGTGCATCATTCACGCCATCACCTGTCATAGCAACAACTTGATTTTTCTTTTGCCAGTGTTCAACAATGCGCACCTTATTTTCAGGACTTACGCGAGCATAAACACGAATAGTTTCGATTTTTTCATCAAAGGATTCATCATCCATACGATCTAAATCTTGTCCAGTAATAGCTATACAGCCATCTTTTAGAATATTTAACTCTTTTGCAATTGCAACAGCTGTATGAATATGATCACCTGTGATCATAATCGTTTTGATACCTGCGTCATCACATTCCTTGATGCTCATCTTAACTTCTGGACGCGCTGGATCCATCATACCGATTAAACCTAAAAGGGTGACATCTTGTTCTAACTCATCAAATGATAAGGATTTAAGATCTTTTTGTCCTGTGATATCTTTATAGGCAACCGCTAAAACACGAAGTGCTTTTTCTGCCATCTCTTGGTTAGCTTTTTGGAAATGATCAAGCATTGCTAAATCGCCTTGATCGATCTTGGTTGAAAGGCTAAAGATGACATCTGGAGCACCCTTGATGACAGCGTATGTTTTACCATCAATCTCATGAACGGTTGTCATCATTTTTCTGACTGAATCAAAGGGTAGTTCATGTTGTCTAGGATATGATTTAATCCACTGTTCTGGATCTTGATCTAATGTCATAGCTAAATCAATCAAAGCAGTTTCTGTAGGATCACCAATGGTGATGATATTGTCTTCTTTATGTTGTATTTTGGTATCATTACAAAGTGATGCGTAAAGTGCAGTTTTTAGTATCATATCATCAGGTTTTATCTCTTGATCGACATCATAAAAACCTTTGGATGTAAAGATGCGTTTAACCGTCATGACATTTTGAGTTAATGTACCCGTTTTATCTGAACAAATAATGCCAGTTGAACCCAATGTTTCAACAGCAGGAAGTGTGCGAACAATCGCATTTTTCTTCACCAAGTTTTGCATACCTAGTGCTAGCACAATGGTGATAATGGCTGGTAAACCTTCAGGAATGGCAGCAACCGCTAATGCGATAGCAGTCATAAATGCTTCTTTCCATACATCAGCTGATGCCCCACCATCAACGATATAGGCTTCAACAATCGAGATGATAAAAATAACGATTGTAATACCTAAGGCAATGAGAGCTAGTACTTTACCAAGCTGAGACATACTTTTTTGTAAAGGAGTCGTTTCGTCTTTTGTTTCAGTTAACATGGCAGCAATATGTCCTAGTTCAGTGCGCATACCTGTATCAACAACAACAGCTACACCTCTACCATATGTGACAACAGTACCCATATAGCCCATATTAAGTCGATCACCTAAAGGTAAATCATCATCTTTCAAGACATCATGGATTTTATCGACTGGTACAGCTTCACCTGTCAAAGCGGATTCATCACACTTTAAGTTAACCGATTCAATGATTCTGACATCAGCAGGTACATAATCACCTGCATCTAAGATGACTAGATCTCCAGGAACGAGATATTTCACATCAATTAATTGATCTTGATGATCACGTCTTACCTTAGCATGTGGTGAAGACATGGCCTTAATGGATGCTAATGCTTTTTCAGCTTTAGCTTCCTGTGCTAAACCTAAAATGGCATTGATGATGACAATACCGATAATTAAAAAGCCTTCTGCAACATCGCCTGTGATAAATGATAAAATACTTGCCCCAATTAATACCAAAATCATGAAATCAAGGATTTGATCCATGAATTTTAATAAGAGTGATCTTTTCTTAGCTTCATCAAGTTGATTAAGACCATAGGTTTCAAGTCTCTTTTTGGCTTCATAATCAGATAAACCGCGATCTAGATGTGTATTTAGTTGTTCTTCAAGTAGTTCTTTTGACCACTGATAGATTTGTTTACTCATGTATAACTCCAGTCTTA
>DAOTHC010000134.1:0-3266 GCA_035447465.1 Acholeplasmataceae bacterium | reverse complement strand
AGTTGACTTTAAGAACACGATAATTATTTTAACATCCAATATTGGTAGTGAATATTTATTGAGTTATGAACCTAATGCTCAAAAAGAAGTTATGAATCTTGTTAAAACAAAGTTTAAACCTGAATTCATTAATCGTATTGATGAAATCGTCATCTTTAATGCGTTATCACTCAAGATTCAAGTTGAGATTGCTCACAAGATGATCCAAGATTTAAAAACTCGGCTTGATGAAAAAAATATCCATATCGTATTTGAAGATGATATCGAAAAATATGTCATCAAGCATGGTTTTAATGATGAATATGGTGCGAGACCGTTAAAACGTTTCATTCAACGTCAGATTGAAACATTGATTGCGTCTAAGATGATTGAAGGCTTTATTGAGCCACATAAACATTATCAGTGTATCGTTGTTGATGACCATTTAGAAATCATAACACTTGATAAGTAACGAAAAGGTGCGAGATACGCACCTTTTTTATTTTGTGATGATCATGCAGATATGACTGTGTTGATGATCATATGTATCTAACTTGATATTTTTGTAAAATGTTACTTTGAGTTTAGCCTCTGATATGATTTTTTCTAACCTAGATTTCGTGTAAGGAAATAAGATTGTTTCATCTTCTGTTTGTTGATGATTATGAGATAGTACTGTCTTGAAAATGATATGATCTTCTTGATATGTATAATATCTTTCAAATGTTATATTCTCTCTCTTAATAACAGGTAACTGACTTGGTTTGCATTCTAGAATGTGATCATAATTGAGCATGGTCACAACGAAGTACCCATCAGGTGATAACTTGTGAAAGATTTGATTAAAAAATGTCGATAACTCCTCTAGTTTAAGATGAGGTAATGTATTACCAAAACATGTGATGAGATCATATGAATTGAGATTCATGGATGTAGCCATATCACCTTGTATAAATTCATCATTTGGAAAATTCTTTTTAGCCACAGCAATCATCTGTTGGTCAAGATCTACACCACGCATCTTCATCCCCATGTGTTTTATCAAGTGGACCAATCTACCTGTTCCACATCCTAAGTCAATGGCTTGGCCATTTGGTTTGATGAAAGGTTTTAAATCTGTTTCTAAATCTCCATCAAAAGGAAATATCTCATCATACAAATCAGCAAAATGTTGATACATTATAAAGCACCTATCGATCTAAAAAACACGATGAAGCCAAATAATGTGAATATCGAAAAGATGGATGACCAAATGACGAGTTGTCCTGCTAACTTCTCATCACCACCCATTTCATGAACCATGATGGCAGAGGATACTGCGACAGGTGTGGCAAATAAGGCGATTAAACCTGCATATGCGAATTCCATGCCAGGAATTTGATCTTCTAGATAATATGCTAAACCTAAAGTAATTACAGGAACAATCACAATACGCCATATAACGCCTTGTGTGATTTGCTTAAATAATGGTTTCACAACAGATAATTCAAATTGTCCACCTAAGGCAATCAGTGCCATAGGAGATGCCGTTTGACTAATCAGCCGAACGGATGAATAGACAAATGTAAAATCATCTTTGATTGAAATAATGGGTTCTCCACCTTCTGGTGTGATCAATCCTCTGATAAATAAAACAAATAAACCTGCAAAAACACCGATAATGAGTGGATTTGTCAAAATGTTAAGTATCATTTTCTTAACACTGATTTTTTCACCGTGCTCATTGACTTGATACATGTTGAGTGAAACAACAGATAATACGTTAGCTAAAGGAATCGTGAATGCTGAAAGTAGGGCAACAACTGCAATCGCTTCAACACCACCTAACGTTTGTGCTAAAGGAATACCAATCAACGCGAAATTGGATCTCACGATGACTTGAAGTACAACACCCTTTTGATTAGGATCTTTAACTAAATAAGGTATTGTTATCATGCCAATACCATAGAGTACAAGCATCATCACGACAGCAAATGCTATGACACCAATCTTAATCTGACTGAAACTCTCAATGTTATAAACATTGAAAAAAAGCAGGGCTGGTAATCCAACTCTAAAAACATATTTATTTAACAAATTTACGAAATGTTGATCAATGAATCCAATGCGTTTTAAGACGTATCCTAACATAATGATTAAAACAATTGGTAGGATGGCATTGGTTGCAAATAAAAAGGTATCAAACATGGTGCTAACCTCTTTCATAGTGTACTTTCATATTGTATCATGAAACTAAAGTTTATCACACCATACATCATACATATCAAACAAAAAAGTGATATCAAAAATGAAGATATCACTTGATGTTATGCATCTTATAGATTATTCTTTTTTCGTATAATCCTGTTTTCTAATCGAACCATCAACTTTATGGATCACAACAGATGAACCTGCTGATTCTGCAAGTTGTTCAGCATACTCAATGGCTTCTTTTTGTGTATCAAAGAATTTAATAGTTTTCGTTGAACCTTCTTTTCTGACACGCCATTTCTTAAAGTTTTCACTCTTGTCATCCTTGTTTTGAGAAACATGATATTTAGCTATTTTGCTAACCTTTTCTTCAGGTTTTTCCTCAGGTTTTTCTTCGAGAGGTGCTTCTTCCTTCTTAGGTTCCTCTTTAACAACAGGTTCTGGTTTTGGTTTCGGTTCTTCCTTAACTTCGACCTTCTTTTCAACTACAACTTCGGGCTTGGGTTCTTCAACCTTCGGTTCTACAAATGCTCTTTGTTCTTGTTCCTTTTGAGCAACTAACTTAGCTTCTTCGGCTTTCTTTTGTTTGCGTTTTCTAAACCAACACATGAGACATTCTCCCTTCTTTGTACTTTACCTTCATTATAATACACATTTTATAAAAACAAAGGAATTTACTGCCTTTTTATGTTTTTTTAACGTTGTTTTGTTAAGATATCTTTATGAGGTGATGGCATGATCCATTTAAAAAGCGTATCCTTTGATCACATAAAAGAAGATATTTTCCCATATTATCTTCCTTTCTTTCCATCCACCATAACATTTGAAAAACCTGTTACAATTTTAGTAGGTGAAAATGGTAGTGGTAAATCGACATGGATGGAATTAATTCAAGAAGTATTGAGCTTATATCACATCAAACATCGCGACCAGAAATTGGATGACATTCAACAAGTCATTCATGATGCTTCACGTCATGTTTCATGTCGCTATGCATTAAAAAAACCAAAAGGATTCTTCTTTTCAGCAGAAGATTTTACATCATATATTCATTATCTAACACAAGAAAAACGGGAAGCTTATCAAGAACTCAAACG
>DAOTHC010000133.1:0-3290 GCA_035447465.1 Acholeplasmataceae bacterium | reverse complement strand
TTTGATCACGACACACGTTTCTTTATGGATGCTGTCTTGACCAAGGTAGCTAAAAAGGATTTAGTTCGTGGCTTAACTAAGATGCTAGAAACGATTGAAAAGGGCTTAGAAAAGGCTAAAAAGATTGGTAATGGTTTATATCCAACCTATTTAACCTATCATGCTGAAACCTATGAAATTCAAGACAAAATGCATCCTGAACTCCATTATCCAACCGTCAAGGTTACGTCGTGGAAGGTCAGAATGTTACCACACTACTTAGAAGCTCCTGCAACCTACTTGAAACAATGTCATGATGTTCATGAAGCTAAAGCTATTTATGAGATGATCAGACAAACCGAGATGTATGATAAGAAGCTTAAACTCTATCAAACATCAGCATCACTAGATTCTGAGACCTTAGAAATTGGACGTGCTAGAGCGTTCACAAAAGGTTGGTTAGAACGTGAAGCATGCTTCATGCACATGTCTTACAAGTATTTAATAGGTGTGATTAAGAGCGGTCTTTATGATGAATATTATGAAGATATGAAAACTGCGATGCCACCTTTTATGGATCCTGAAGTCTATGGAAGATCACCTTTAGAAAATGCATCGTTTATTGCAACATCCAATAACCCTAATCCTCAAAATCATGGTCGTTCCTTTGTCGCAAGACTAACAGGAACAACCTCAGAAGCCATCACCTTATTGATGCTGATGACGACTGGTAAGAAGTTATTCTCATATCAAAATCAAGTGTTAAAATTCCATGTAAAGCCTATTTTAAAGAAGGACTTCTTTGATGAAAACGATGAAGTTTCAATCACCTTGTTTGAAACCGTTCAACTTATCATTAAAAACCCAGAAAAACATGATACATATCATTTACAACCTGCAGAGTACGTTTTAGAAAACGATGTGGATCGTGTTATCATAAATGGATTAGAAGTTGAAGGACATCTTGCTGAACAGATTAGAAAGAAGCATTTTACAAAGATCACCGTTACACTCAAATCTTAGAAGGGAGTACACCATTTGGTGTTACTTTATGAAAAAAATATTTTATATTGCAACATTCATCCTACTTGGGATAATCCTTTACGCATGTAAACCTGAAGAAACTGAACAACCTGTTGAAACCAAGTTAGAAGATCTTACAACTACCCAAGAAAAAGTTTCTTGGTGGATCGATCATTTAACGATTGAAGAAAAGATTGGTCAAATGATTCAAGCAGAGCGTACGACAAATAATGGTCAATCAGGTGCAACAGCATTTGAAACGACCAACTTCAATTTAGGTTCTATTTTAAACGGTGGTGGCAACGTACCACCGGTTAACACCGTTTCCGGTTGGAAAACGATGTCAACAACCTATCGTAATGCAAGTCTAAATTCATCATCAGGTATACCCATTATTTATGGTGTTGATGCAGTTCACGGCCACAACAACTTGAAAGATGCAACCATCTTTCCTCATAACATTGGCTTAGCAGCAGCAAACAATCCTGATCTGATGCGCATGATTGGTGAAGTGACAGCTTATGAAGTTGCACAAACTGGCATGTCATACAATTTTAGTCCTTCAATCGGTTTAATCAAAGACAAGCGTTGGGGTAGAACCTATGAAACCATGGGAGAAAACCCTGAGGTTGCCTTAAACTTGATTGGACCTTACATTGAAGGTCTTCAGACCTATGGTATTGCAGCATCTGCAAAACATTTCTTAGGTGATGGTTATACAACATTTGGTACGGGTTTAAATGGTTTTCTAGATCGCGGTAACGCCGTGATGGATGAAGACTTAATCGATCTTCATTTATCACTTTATCAAGAAGCGATCGATGCTGGTGTTAAAAGTATTATGATTTCATACTCAAGTTTAAATGGTTTAAGAATGCATCAACATAAGCATTTAATTACCGATGTTTTAAAAGGTGAAATGGGATTCGAAGGTTTTGTTATTTCTGACTATGAAGCAACCAACGATGTCACAGGTTCAACCTTTGAACAAAAACTAACGAACACGATTAATGCAGGTGTTGATATGTTGATGGAACCGAATAAGTTTGATCAAGCTTACACCGCTTTATTATCAGCTTATCAAAAAGGCAATATTGAAATCGAACGCATCAATGATGCAGTCCGTCGTATATTGACTGTCAAGTATGATGTTGGCTTATTTGATGAACAAACCTATCCAGCAGCTGATTTAAGAAGTGAATCTAGTTTGGCTGTTGCTAGACAAGCTGTTAGAGAATCCCTTGTTTTATTAAAGAATGATAATGTACTTCCATTTGAAAAGAGTCAAGATTTACTCATCATCGGTCCAGGTTCAAATGATATCGGTGTTCAATCCGGTGGATGGACGATTACATGGCAAGGTGGCACAGGTGATATCACTGAAGGCACCACCATTTTAGAAGCTTTTCAAGCAGTAACTGAAGGAACGATTTATACATCATTTGATGACCTTGATAAAGTGGATGCTGTCATTGTTGTTTTAGCTGAAAAACCTGCTGCAGAAATGATGGGAGATTCTGATGATTTAGCACTTAATGGCAGAACTGCTTATCAAGAAAACGTTGATTTACTCAATGCTTTAGCAACAACAGATGTACCAGTTTTAGCGATCATGGTTTCAGGTAAACCACTCTTAATGACCGATTATATCGATAGCATCGACGCCTTTGTTATGGCATTCTTACCAGGTACCGAAGGTTTAGGTATCACAGATGTTCTCTATGGAGACTATAACTTTAAAGGCAAACTTCCTTACACCTACCCCAGATTATTATCACAGGTAGCTGATACGATGCTTGATCCTAACTATAACCCATCATCTTATTTATTCCCCTGTGGCTTTGGACTAACCTACGAGGAGGCATAATATGCGATTTCGTCGTATTGAATCTGTATTGCACAAAGAACTTTTTTGGGCTGCTTGTGATGATGTTAGTTTAACTGAACATCATGAGAAATCAACCTACCATGTGACCATCAACCCGAACATGACGTATCAAACCCATATCGGATTTGGTGCTGCATTTACCGAAGCAGCAAGTTACACATGGTCTAAACTATCTAAAAAACAGCGTGATGCCATCATTCATGACTATTTTTCAAACGAAGGTTTGTCATACAACATGGGTCGCACACACATCAATAGCTGCGATTTTGCCTTAGGAAACTATGATTATGTGAAACCTTTTGATGTAACACTTGAATCGTTTGATTTATCACATGAAGAAAAATATGTGATTCCGATGATTAAAGAAGCTATGGTTTATGAACCTAAAATCAAACTTTTA
>DAOTHC010000132.1:0-3335 GCA_035447465.1 Acholeplasmataceae bacterium | reverse complement strand
GGTATGCTCGTGACTGAAGGTGCAGAATATATCGCGATTGAATTATTAGTTTCAGCATTTAGCATGGGCGTTTCTAAAGCGACCACACTTATCGGATTATCTGTTGTTGCGTTAGGTACGTCACTTCCTGAACTTGTGACATCCGTAATGGCTGCTCGAAAAGGTGAAAACGAGATTGCGCTAGGTAATGTCTTAGGATCTAACGTATTCAACACGTTATTTATCGTGGGTTTATCTGGATTAGTTGTCCCACTTGGCATTAACCAAGATGTCAAACTTGACTCCATCATCTTAATTGGTATCACTTTGATTGTTGTCATCTTCGCCATAACAAAACAAAAGATCACACGTATCGAAGGCGGTATCTTAGTCTTCATCTATGTTGCATATATCACTTTCATTATTTTAAGAGCTTTAGGTATCGTATAAAAAAATAGCCCAAAGGGCTACTTGAAGTATGATACACATAGCGGATATAAATCATCACTGTGAATCACGTATTCATAGTGATTTTTTTTATCTAAAATAACAAGTTCACTTTGCTTAATATGATGGGCAATCGCTTTCGTATGTTTATACGTCATATCATCATATTCACCTGCGACAACCATAACAGGAATCGTGATCTGATGTAATTGTTTCCATGAGATTTGTGGTTCTTCAATCATCATCTTTAACAAAGGATCTTTAGAGATTTTATAGGCTTCTTCCATCTCAATTTGATAGATCTTTTTAACACCTTTAGGATGTACATTTGCACCTAAAACCATCATTTTTGCACATATTTCAGGATATTTCACTGCGATTATTAACCCAATAATACCACCATCGCTGAATCCTAAAAAATAAGGTTTATCAAGTTTGAGTTCATCGATTAACTGCTTGACATCCTCTGCCATCACTTCATAATGATAGCTATAAGTTCTTTCAGATTGCCCATGATTTCTACTATCAACTAAGATGACCTGATAATAATCTTTAAGCCTATTGGCAAGCACATCAAAAATGGAATGATCTTCACCATTCCCATGGCATAAAACAACAGGTTTTCCTTCACCTAAGACTTCATAATAAATCGATACACCATTCACAATTTTTTTCATTTTATCACCTAGAGAAAAGGTCCTTAAAAAGGACCTAGTTTGCCAATGTGCATAAGCCATGTTCTGTATCCCTTACGGGTGTGACCATTTATCTCTACATTGTAGCAAAAGCTCGCTTCAATTCGCTTGCTTTCGTGCCCCTACCAAATTTGGGTTGCTAGCTTGAGGGGTTTACCGCGTTTCATCCTTTCGTTTCCAAAAGGCTCGTCTCTGTGGCACATTACGTCTAGAGCATAGTTACCCTTAGCTCATCAAACGCCGTTACGCTAAAAGCGTACCCTAGGTTATGTCTTCCCTAGGCACAAACACTACATTCATCTCAGAATGTGCTAGCATGGACTTTCCTAACCACGAAATAACGTGGCTCGATCACCTTCCACTGACATAGTGTATTATATCATATTATCAAACACTTC
The DNA here is from genome assembly GCA_035447465.1 of Acholeplasmataceae bacterium. Classification (GTDB taxonomy): domain Bacteria; phylum Bacillota_I; class Bacilli_A; order Acholeplasmatales; family Acholeplasmataceae; genus Peloplasma. The sequence goes on along the minus strand of DAOTHC010000132.1, from coordinate 1,816 downwards.
TTCATAACTTTCTCTAAAAAATAAAAAAGGCCGAAGCCTTTAATTATTTAACTGATAAAGCGTCTTTTCTTGAAAGGTCAATACGTCCCTTTTCATCGATACCAATACATTTAACAACGATTTGATCACCGACTGATACAACACTTTCAACTTTTTCAACACGTTCTTTAGCCAATCTTGAGATATGAACTAAACCTTCAGCACCTGGCCATAATTCGACGAAACATCCGAATTTTTCAACGCGAGTTACTATACCTTCATAGATTTCACCAACTTTAGCTTCTTTAACAAGCGCTAAAATCTTTTCAGCTGCTGATTCAATCCACTTGGTTTCAGAGTGCATCAAGAAGACCCGTCCATCTTGTTCAATATCAATCTTAACTTGATTGTTATCTTCAATGATTTGGCTAATAATCTTACCACCAGCACCAATCACGTCTCTGATCTTATCAGGATTGATTCTGATCATCATAACTTTTGGAGCGTACTTCGATAATTCAGGACGAACTGTAGGTATAGTTTCTAACATGTGTTCTAAGATGTGAAGACGACCAATACGAGCTTGTTCTAATGCTTCTCTTAAGATATCTTCGGTAATACCAGAGATCTTAATATCCATTTGTAAAGCCGTAATACCATCTTTTGTACCAGCAACTTTAAAGTCCATATCGCCTTCATGATCTTCCATACCTTGGATGTCAGATAAGACAGTATAGTATTCGCCTTCTTTGATTAAGCCCATCGCAATACCAGCAACTGGAGCTTTAATAGGAACACCTGCTGCCATAAGAGCCATCGTACCAGCACAAATGGTTGCTTGAGATGAAGAACCGTTAGATTCTAAAATTTCAGATACCACACGAATGGTATATGGGAATTCTTCTTCGTTAGGTAATACTTGGAGTAATGCTCTTTCACCAAGGGCACCATGTCCAATTTCACGACGTCCTGGAGAGCCATAGCGTCCTGTTTCACCAACTGAGAATGGTGGGAAATTGTAATGTAACATGAAGCGTTTAGAATCTTCTAATCCTAAACCATCAATGATTTGGTTTTCACCTAATGCACCTAGTGTGACAACACCTAAAGCTTGTGTTTGTCCACGTGTGAATAATGATGAACCATGTGTGCGAGGTAAGATGTCAACACGTGATGATAAAGGTCTGATTTCATCAACTTTACGTCCATCAGGGCGAACCTTATCTTGTGTGATCAAACGTCTTAATTCTTGTGTAACAATACCTTCAACGATGCGCTTAACTTGATCTAAATATTCATCTTGGGCTTTTTCATCAAAGAATTTGATACCTTCAATTTCTTTAATAAATGATGTTTTCTTAAAGTGTTCAATCGTTTCTTCTGTTAAATCATCAATGGCTTGATATCTTTCAAGCTTATCAAAGATGGATACAGCTTTAACCATGCGTTCTTTGACGAATGCATCAACAGCTTTCTTGACTTCTGGATCAATAGCTTTGACTTCATAATCCATCTTTTCCACTGGATTATCATCTTGAATTGATTGAATGAATTGAACTAGTGCTTTGATTTCAGCATGAGCGAACATAATTGCCTTCAGCATATCTTCTTCAGATACTTGTTTTGCACCAGCTTCAACCATGTTGATAGCATCTTTTGTACCAGCAACTGTTAATTCAATGTCAGAAGCTGCTTGCTGTTCGACAGTTGGATTAATGATGAGTTCGCCATTGATACGACCAACTTGAACACCTGCAACGGGTCCATTAAATGGGATTGTAGAAATACCTAATACAATCGATGAACCGATGAGTGATGCAATTTCTGTTGTGCAATC
>DAOTHC010000131.1:0-3365 GCA_035447465.1 Acholeplasmataceae bacterium | reverse complement strand
CGACATGGTAGTTAACAGATAGTCCATCTAGTTCTTTGGGGAGTACTGGATCCATAACGAGTTGGTGATGATCCATACGAATACCTAAGATATGTGAAATGAGCTGATGTGTATAGATACCAGGACCTGATGAATATAAACGCCAACCACCTTTAACTAAGATATCTCCTTGACGAATACGTTCAAATTGATTCTTAGCTTGATACCGGTCCATAAACCACGCATCAGAACTTGAGAAATACATATTCGATTGACGATAGTAAGCATTTTTAACACGCTGTTGGATATTGATCGGATTGATGACAAATAATCCTTGATATGCTTCATCTGCTTGATTGATAGCGGCCATCGCTTCAATGTAGCGAATGTGTGCATGGACATATTGTAATCCAATTTCACGACCAAAGTTCGCGGCTGTTTCGCCACGTTGGAAAAATGTGTTTTTGCCACCTTGATACGCAATCGCTGTATCCATTAAACGAACACCATCAGGATGTTTCATGTAACGATTGATAATGTCTTGATATGTTGCTACTTGTTCTTTCGTTGCAATTCCTGAAATCATCGCTCTTGTGAGCGGTAATAAACGATATTTAAGACCTGTTTGATGATCTTTTGGATGAAGCAAATAGGTTTTTTTGTGATTGTCAAAAACAACAAACCCACTGACAACACCGTCTGAAACCATGTGAGTTTCATAGTCTTTATGGATACGATCTGCCATCAGTTTGAGTTCATGTGCATAAGATGGATCCACATCATCAATTTCTGATGCAAATACGTTTACTGCTTCATAGAGTGAGGCTACTGTCCAACCGCTGACCATTTTTTCTTTAAGTTCATGGTTAGCTGGTTGTAAGGTATCATCCCAGTCACCACCACCATATCTGGGTAAATACGTACCATCAATAAAGGATGATACAATGGCACTGATCTGTTTTTTCACGTGAGCGAGTAAACTTTCTTTTTCTACAAACGCATTTTTTTCAATCGACATGTAGGTGATGCGTTCTTGTAGTATCGATGAATCATTGGTTGCCTTTAAATAATATGCCAGTGCACGAAGCGGCCAAACAATGACATCGCCATGAGACTCATGTGCTTGAATTTGATAGTATTCATCAAACATGTACCACTGAGGAAAATCACCATTTTCAATGAATTGACGACTGTATACTTTAAGTAGGATCTCTCTAACGAGATCAAAGTGTTGTGTTGCCATAAAGTATTCAATTGGACCTTGGCAAACATCTCTGGTTCCCCAAGCAGCCCCATTGTATTGTTCAAGTCCATGAGGTGATGCGTAATGGACTAAAGCGTTATGTGTATACCAATAAAGTGTATGCATCAAGATGTTAAGTTCATTTTGATGAGTTGGATGTTGTAAGTTGAGTTTGCCAGAAAATGAAGCTATCATTGCTAGGCTCTTTGATTCTTGATTGTCATATTGCAAATCGATAAGTTCTGGGAAATCTTTTTCAAATGTCGCTTGCACATGTAATTCAAACGTTGAAACATCTTGATATGAAAGACATAGTAAACCATACTGAGGTTCACCGCTCAGTAAAACATCTTCACCGATGATCTCAAAATCATGTGATGAGTGCATCAGGTATTTAAGATTTGGATAACGGATTGCCATCATCGAATCTTTTGGAACATCGAACGTGATTGTCTTGTCATGATGTTGATAATTGATGTCATAACTGTTTTCATTAACACCCATAATGATCTGGTGTGACATGATGAGATCATAGTTTTTGTTATTGACAGAGGTGAGTTTTAGTGTTTGTTGTAGGTGATCACTATCGACCATCACATCAATTATGAGTTCATCATCTTCTAACACATAGACCCATCTGGTAGAACATGCGTTCATCACATAAAATGAAGGCATGCCAAGCAAGTGGTAGTGTCCATCATGTTTGACATAGATGCGCTGGCCTGAAATTTTTTGGATATTTAAAGGATTTCTAACATCACCTAAAAGCTTATTAAAACTTGAATTACCTAAAACAACATGTGAATTGAAAACCCCATACATCCAGTTAGTGGTTGCCATGACGCGTTCACTGACATGTTTGATATCTCCATGGATCATGAGATGACCATGTTGTCTTTCGACAAGAAGTTCTTTTTGCTTAAGGACAACATGTGTATGACCTGGTGTAAAAAACGATAGTAAGCCATGTTCATCTTCTTCAACTTGATCCATATCAGGATAACGTTTTTGCATATCCTGTTTGGTTACGCTTAATCCTGATAATAACCGTCTTGTATCCAATGTTTTATCTTGTGGTAAGATCGTCTCATGAAATGGCTTTGGTGTTTGATAGTCATGGCGTTCAACATCGTATGGCTTTTCAATGATACCTTCAAAATCAGGTTGATAAATCAAGTAGAAAGATGCTTCTTGATAGTTGTTATTTAATACTATTTTTTCGCTTTGTAAAGCAAAATATGAGAACTCATACTGATAGATTTGAGATGGCAATTCGATCATGTCATATGCTTCAGGAATACCCGTTTCTTTGTATGAAAGACCAAAGAATTGGAAACCATCGGTTGCATATGCAATGTTCTTTGTATAGGAACCTACTTGTAAAAACTGTGTTTTACCCTGATTTTGTCTAGCACAAAGTGTATAACCTAAATCGCTTTTAAATGACTTATAGTCAATATATTGTACAGTATATGGTTCACTGTTTAACACGCTCGATTTTGATGAGATTGCGATATCTTGACCATACATCACATCAACTGTGACTTGATTTTCTGAGGACAAAAACAGATGATAATCAACTTTAAAATCTTCAATCACAACATCAAGTTGATAACGGACACCTAAAAAAGTACCTTGATAAATCACTTTATGATGATCGATTTTAAATGTCGATGGTGCATGTGAACCGATAAGCGGTGTGGTCATGATGTTACCATGATCATGAACACGCAAATAAAGATTCATGATGCTGCCATCAAGCACATTACCATGAAGTAAATTTATTTGATAATCTTGATAAGTGATTGCATGTATATCTCCGGTATCACAAAGTGACATGGTGATACCTTCTTGTTTGATGTGATGTAATTTGATGCGATTGTTTAAGATCATACGATCACCCCTTAAGTAATTTAAATGATTGTTGTTGTACTTCTTTAGCATGTGGTCCTACCATGATATCAAACCAACCCGGTTCAATAACTGCTTGTCCTTCTTGATTATAGTAAGCTAAATCAGCTGATGTTAATCTAAATTGAACCGTCTTAGATTCGTTTGGATTTAACTGTATTTTCTGCCATTTTTTGAGTTCCATTACAGGTCGAGATATAGTAGCAACCCGATCTCTGATGAATAACATCAC
>DAOTHC010000130.1:0-3395 GCA_035447465.1 Acholeplasmataceae bacterium | reverse complement strand
CCTATATTCAACTTTCTGACTATAAAATGCGTCACTTTAACTTCTTCTTTGATGTTGATGTGTTAAAACCTTTCTTTGAAACATCAATTAAAAATTATATTGTTTGGCTAGATAAACTTTACGCTCATCTCGATCGTAAAAGAGCCTCTCTTGAAAAACTATATTTTCCTTTTGATACCTATCGAAGAGGTCAAAGAGAAATGATGAGTGCTGTCTATCAGACGATGAAAGATCAAGATTTATTATTTACGATTGCTCCAACAGGTATAGGTAAAACGATGGCTGCATTGTTTGCTACTCTGAAATCATTATCTGAAGATGAACAAAAGATCTTTTATTTATCAGCTAAGACACAGGGTAAAAAAGTTGCCACTGATTCTATGGATATTTTGCATGAAGCAGGACTGGAGACTAAAACGTTAGAAATCACATCAAAAGATGTCACATGTTTTTTAGAAAAAAGAGAATGCGATCCTGAAAAATGTCCATTTGCGAAAGGCTTTTTTGATCGATTAACCACAGCGATGCAAGATATTTTTGACCATGAAACATTAATGACACGCGCGGTTGTTGAATCCTATGCTAAAAAACATATGGTCTGTCCTTTTGAATTCAGTTTGTATGTATCTTATTTCGTTGATGTCATCATCTGTGATTATAATTATGCTTTTGATCCACGTATTCATCTGATTCGCTATTTTGATGAAACAAATTATAAACCTCTTATATTGGTCGATGAAGCTCATAACATGATTCAACGATCGCGTGATATGTACTCATCAACATTGATCAGATCAGATCTCATTGTTTTAAGGAAAGCAGCTTCTAAACTAAAACCTTCGATTAGAAATCCAATTAAGAAACTTTTAGACCAGTTTGATCGCTTTGAAGAACAACTTGAGGTAAGTCCCTTCATCTCATTTGAAAAACTTAATGCTGAGTTTTTAGAAACTGTTTTATATCTGATGAAGAAAATCGAAAATGCACTAAAAGAAATGCCAAAATATCCGAGAAAGACGGATGTGATGGATGTCTATTTACAGCTTTTAAGTTTTAGTATCATCTCAGATTTTTATAACGATCGTTATGTGACTAACGTTGAAAAAGATGCCACTGGTGATATTGCAGTCACCATTCAATGTCTTGATGCAAGTGAATTCATCTATGATACCATCAAAAATAAAGCTTATGGCACAGTGCTCTTTTCAGCAACCCTCTATCCCATTGAGTACTATAAAGAATTAATCGCAAGCGGTTATGGTGAAACCATGAAAATACGCTCACCCTTTGACCCGAAACGATTGAAATTGATTGTTATGAATCAAGTCAACACCCGTTACCAAAGTCGTGATAGCTCTAAGCACATGATTATTGACACGATTCAAGAAGTGATTCTCTCGAAAAAAGGGAACTATATCGTCTTCTTTCCATCTTATCAATATATGTATCAAATCATCGATGAACTTCCTTCTGATCTTCCATGTGATCTCATCATTCAAGAACGTGATATGGAACACCATCTACGAGATCTCATTATTGAACGCTTTAAAACGGACAATGATCAATCACAACTCGCTTTCTTTGTGATGGGTGGCATGTTTGCTGAAGGTATCGATTATGTGGGTGATATGTTATCTGGTGTTATCATTGTCGGTGTTGGATTGCCCATGTTAAGCGATGCTAATAACCAACTCAAGACGTATTATGATCAAACATTTGGCAAAGGATTTGAATATGCTTATACCTATCCAGGAATGAATAAAGTTATTCAGGCAGTTGGTAGAGTTATCAGACGAGATAGTGATTATGGTATTGCCATCTTAATGGATGATCGTTTTACAACCAAAACATACCTTAACTTGTTTCCACCTGAATGGAAACATTATGAAATCGTTAAAAAGCCAAAAGACTTAAAACCCATTTTATCATCGTTTTGGGCACTCTATGATAAGGAGGATTAATGTATGTGTGGAAGGTTTACCATCACGGTTGATCTTGAAGACTTACGTGTTTACTTAGAAGATCATTATGATATTAAAGATTTGAAAACAGAATTTCAACTACCTAGATTCAATGTTGCTCCCGGACAAGATATCATAACGATTATTCATGATGGCGAAAAACATCGTGTTGGAACATTGCGTTGGGGATTTGTTCCTCCTTTTGCAAAAGATGAGAAGATTGGTTACCAAATGATTAATGCCAAAGCAGAAACACTTTATGAAAAACCATCGTTTCTCCCTTCTTTCAAAACCAAACGATGTGTCATCCTAGCGGATAGTTTTTATGAATGGAAAAAAAATGGGACGATTAAAAGACCCATGCGTATTCAAGTTAAAGATCAAAAGATATTCCCTATGGCTGGTCTATGGACAACATTTACCAAAGAAGATGGTACAAAATTGCATACCTGCACCATTATTACAACCGAAGCTAATGACTTTATGAAAGATATTCATGACCGTATGCCTGTCATCCTTGATGAAGAAGAACGCATCCGTTGGTTAAATACTAAAACAACGAATATCTATGAGTTATCTCAGCTATTAAAACCTTATCCATCTTCAAAGATGAAGGCTTATGAAGTATCATCACGCGTTAACAGTGCTTTATATGATGAGCCTGATTGTATCACACCTGTAAAATAAACATAGAAAAACCACGTTAGATCTAGTGATCCTGACGTGATTTTTTTTGTTAATAATATATTTAAATGTTTTTCTTGCAAACGTAATAAATAACAAATCGCATGGTTCAATGCTTTAATTTGTTTTACCGATGTCTAATCATATCGATTCGTTTAACTTTTAAACCACTTGCATGTGCTTTAAATGAAAGACGTTGTACACCTGGATTTAAAACGATTTGTGATGCAATGTCAAACCATTTACCATCCGTTCCATTCGTTGTCAATGTTGATAACACTTCGTTTTCACGCATAATTGAAAATGGAATTTGAGCTAAACTGGACACATCGGATGCGATGGTGAGTTCAATAATGTATTTACCAAATGACTGAACATCAATCGCAAACGATAAGAGATCATCTTTATGAAAGATTACATGATCTTTATTTTGTTGCAGTTGTTTACTTTGCCATGCAGGTTTTAATAAACTGAGTTGTGTTCTTCCCCATGGTTCTAAATTTACTGAAACAGGATGTTCAATAGGAATGAGATCATATTGGAAATCGTCTTGAATGATATAACGCTTACGATTTGTAAACACATAATGGTTTTGAGCTTGATTAGCAAGCAATGAAATAACAGTTGTGTGTGAATTACGCTTAATTTGATAAGCGGTTTCGTCTTCCGCTTCACATGTTAATGTAAAGCCATCTTCAATATCTAATTGATAATGTGTCACTCTTGGATCAAATGAATCCAATAACAGTC
>DAOTHC010000129.1:0-3444 GCA_035447465.1 Acholeplasmataceae bacterium | reverse complement strand
CTAAAAAATATCCTGATTATGTTTATTATGAAAATGGATTTAATAATGAACTATCTCAAAAAGTATATGCTGCATCTGATTTATTCTTACTACCATCACTTTTTGAACCATGTGGTTTAAACCAAATGATCGCTATGCGCTATGGTGCACTGCCTATTGTAAGAGAAACTGGGGGATTAAAAGATACAGTCACACCTTATAACAAATTTACAGGTGTTGGTGTTGGGTTTGCATTTAAAAACTATGATGCGAATGAACTTAAAGAAACGATGCTTGACGCGATCGCTTTATATCATGAAGATCAAGAAGCTTGGCAAAACCTTATTCATCAAGCGATGCATGTCAACCACAGCTTACCTAAAATGGCTAAAAAGTATGTTGAACTTTACGACAAACTCATCAAACAAACATAAAACCCGCAGATTTGCGGGTTTTCATCTTATAATTGCTTAATTTTTTCAACTAGATCTGGATCAAATGTCTTAGATCTAATCATTGCGATTTCTTCTTTATAAGGTGGTTTTTGTTCAATATAAGGTGTTTCTAGAATTTTAGGAATATCTAAGAAATCTTTATGATAGACAACACGCATAAGTGCATCAAATCCTAAATATCCAAATCCAAAGTTTTCATGTCGGTCTTTAGCAGCACCTTTGATATTTTTGGTGTCATTTACGTGGAATACTGAAATCTTTGATTTACCGACAACTTCATCAAAATGCTTGATGACACCATCAAAATCATCTTTGACATCATATCCTGCATCATGGGTATGGCATGTATCAAAACAAACTGAAACGCGCGATTGATCATGAATTAAATCAATAATACTTTTAAGTTCTTCAAATGTTTTACCAACTTCATTGCCTTTTCCAGCCATGGTTTCTAAAGCGATTTTCACTGGAATGTTCGGTGTGTTTTCAATAACTTGATTAACACCTTCAGCAATCCACTTGATGGCCTCTTCACGATCACCACCAACTGCTGAACCAGGATGTAATACGATTTGTTTAACATGCATATGATTAGTTCTTTTGACTTCTTCTGTTAAAAATTCAATTGCGAATTCTCTTTTGGTTGGATCAGGATTTGCAAGATTAATAATATAAGGTGCATGAACGATAACATCATCAAAAGATAATCCTTTTTCATTCATAAGTTTAACTGCTTCCTTAATCTTTAAATCTTCTATTTTCTTTCTGATGGTATTTTGAGGTGCTCCTGTATAGACCATGAATGCGTTAGCTTCATAGCTTAAGGCTTCTTCAACAGAACCTAAGTACATCAAGTCACCTGACATGGATACATGACTACCGATTTTGATTGACATATTGTTTTTTCCTCATTTCTTGCTTAATTTTTTTAATTTGCTTCGCTCTTTTCTTTTTGTAACCTGGGGTTACCTTGGTTGCTTTTTTAACTTTCTTAATGGCATTAATTTCTTCTTCAGATACAACTTTCTTTTTAACTTCAACTTTAACTAAACCTTTGGATGATAACTGGTAATTCTGAAAAACGATGCCTTTTTCTTTAAGCTTTTCTATTTTTCTGTGATCGTCAACGGTCATAAAGGTGATGACTTCACCTGTATCATTCATACGACCTGTACGACCACTTCGGTGCATGTAAAACTCTAAAAAGTGTGGTAGATCATAGTGAATCACGTGAGATATTTTAAAATCAAGTCCACGTGCAGCTAAATCTGATGTCACAACATATTGATATTTTAAGGCTAGGATGTCTTCGATAAGTTTTGTTCTTTTTTTAACGCCCATGGAAGCATTGAGATTACATACACTGATGTTTTTCTCTAAAAGTGCTTCATAGACAAGATCTTGGTTTTCTTTTTTGGATACAAATATAAACCCTAAATAAGGATTGATATATTCAAGAAGTTCACTTAAAGCTTCTAAACGATTACGATGTTTGATATTGATCAGTTTATACGTAATTTTGAGATCGTGTTGTTTTGATGTGTCAATCAAATCATAAGATCCAAAATAGGTCTTAATAAAAGGTGTCATGCTTTGATTGAGTGTTGCAGAGAATAACAAATACTTCGCTTTTTCCATCGCTGGTAACATCTGATCAATCATCGATAAAAAGGCTTCATCAAACATCATATCTGCTTCATCAAAGACAACATATTTTGCTTGATGAATGCGTAACAATCTCGTTTCATTGACATAATCAACAATTTGTTGAGGTGTTGCGATGACAATCTGTGGTTGATATTTTTTTAACCACTCTTGTTCTCTCATCTTATTGGTTCCACCATAATACGTTTTAACAATAAAACGATCATCAGCTTCCATCAGCATTTTATGAACTTGAAGAACTAATTCATTGGTTGGTACAATGATTAAAGCTTGAACAACCATCTGATTTAAATCAATAGCAGCTAAAATCGGTAAAAGATATGCATGTGTTTTTCCTGTGCCTGTTGGAGCTAAACCAACCAAGTGCTTTGGACTGTTAAATGCATTAAAAACACCCTTTTGAATCGGTGTAATTTCGTGATACTTTAATTTTGATAACATTTCCTTAACGGTCATTTTCTCACCCGAAAAGATTATACCATACAAGCAAAAAAAATGACAAAATGAACACCTTTAGGGTAACATTAAGTATAATAGGAAGTGGTGAGACTATGAACGTAATCGATTTAACCCCAAGAGGCTATTGCCATGGTGTTTTAAATGCTTTAGCAATCGTCAAAAAAGTGATCAAAACTGAAAGTTACCCAAGACCTATTTACATCTTAGGTCAAATCGTCCATAACCAAAAAATTACTGATGCTTTTAATCGTTATGGTGTGATCAGTTTAGAACAAAAAGGAAAAACAAGAGCTGAAATGCTTGAAAATATTCATGAAGGTACAGTGATTTTTACTGCACATGGTGTCTCTGATGATGTGATAGCACGTGCAAAAGAAAAAGGTTTAGTGACGATGAATGCAACATGTCGTGATGTCATTAAAGTCCATAAGATTGTTAAAGAAAAGTTAAATGAAGGTTATAAAGTCATCTATATTGGACATAGAAACCATCCTGAGCCAGAAGCTATCTTAGCTATTTCTAAAGATATTTACTTTGTTGAAGATGAAAAGGATGCACTTCTTCTACCTCAATCTTTAAGTGATGACAAAGTGTTTGTCACCAATCAGACAACCCTTTCATCATATGATATTGAATCGGTTAGAAACATTATTGAAACAAGGTTTCCTCATTATGTCTTTGATAATGAAATATGTCATGCGACAACAGTAAGACAAGATGCCGTCAAACAACAAGACCAGGTTGACTTAATGCTCGTTGTAGGGGACAAGATGAGTTCTAACTCGAATAAGCTTGCAGCCGTTGGTAAAAAGGCTAAAAACATCCCCTCTCATTTAATTGGCGGGGTTGAAGATATAGATTTAAACTGGTTAAAAGATATCGAAAG
>DAOTHC010000128.1:0-3453 GCA_035447465.1 Acholeplasmataceae bacterium | reverse complement strand
TCTTGACACCCTTTATGAGTAATGTAAGTTTCTTAAATCACGTGCTTCATACCATTAATCCTATACTCTATATGATCTTTTATTTTATGGTAATTGAAGAGCACTTACCTGTTTCAAAATTTTGGATATCACTCATTTATCCACTCATTTACATGGCATTTGTTTATCTAATTATTGAACCCGTTTTTGGTGATCTTATGGAAGAACTTATGACGACATTTGAGAGTGCTCGATATGTTTACCCATTCTTAGATCCAAGCCAATATGAACGTGGCATCGTCGGATTAATCTTATTTAATCTAGGTCTTCTAGCTCCTGCTATGAGCTTATTAGCCTTTGTCTTGAACTTATTAAAGTCTCGTTTTGAGACACGATTGCAAACTATATAAACATCAAAAAAAAGAGGAAATTAGTTATCCTCTTTTTTGTTTTCTTCGTTATTTTTTTGTTCTTTAGATTCAGATTTAGGTTGTGTTTTCTTCTTCTTGGAAGTGTTAATTTCCGCCTTCTTATCTACGTTGTCCAGCTTGACTTCTTCGACTTTTTCGACTTTTTCTTCAGCTGAAATTTCAGTAGGTTCTTCAACAATTTCTTCTTGGTTTTCTTCCGTTTCTATAACCTGATTTTTCTCATCATGAAGTTCAGCTTCTGCTTTAGCAATCTTTATTTCTTCTTCAGTAGTCTTAAGTTCCTCTTCTGATTTACGAAGTTCTTCCTGAGCTTTTCTTTCCTCTTCTTTACGTTTTAATGCGGCTAATCTTGCATCAATATTAGCCTTTTTCTTTTCTTCCATCAAACGTTTTTCTTGGTTTGAACGTTCCTCTTCGCGTCTTTCTTCTTCAGCTATTTCACGCAACATTGTTTGATGTTCTTGTTCTTTCCGCTTCAGTTCAAGGCGTAATTCGCGTTTCTTTAACTTGCGATTAATACCTGTTTTTATGCTTCTAAATAGTTTTGTTATCGGACTAAAGATAAGTGCAATTATCAATCCTAAACGTTCAAAGAATAGGTAATGACCTGTTTCAAAACGTTGTTTTTTCTCTTCTTTTTTAAGTGCTTTTTTCTCAGCTTTTAAGATCTTTCTAAGCTTGATCATACTGTTAATTGCTAATCTAAAATTGCGTCTGCCCAGTGAATCTTCAACATAGATTCTAATCTTTTTAACCTTCTTGCCATCACCCAAAACATAAGATCTCAACTCACTAAGAGGTAAAGATAGCTTGAATGAATCCCTTGCTAAAACGATGGTATTTTCCTCTTTTAAAGGTAGTAAAGTCTTCTGGTATATGAGACCAATTGCTGCGGCTTCGACATTTACATAGCTTGAATTCGCTACTAAAATATCGACAACATCTTTGCCATCACGAGTCACTAAATCCTCAGTTAAGATGAGTGCACGACGTCCAATTAAGTTTAAGGTACGCTGTGCTTTAATCAATAAAACAATCAATGAAATAACAACGATTGCTAATAATGCAAAGATGATGACAAACTCTAATTCAAGATTTTTCAACCATTCTAACATCTTACTTACCTCCAATCAGGTTTAAAAATGATGCTCCATTTTTTGGTTTTTCACATTCAAAATTATCAGTTATGGTATAACCGATATCAGCAAAAGTCTTTAGCAATGGTAACTTTTTACCCTCTATAAAACGTGGTGTGTAAACAAGCATTGGCACGTATTCACGTGTATGATCTGTACCATGATGAATGGGATCATTACCATGGTCTGCTGTTAAAATTAAAAGATCGTCTTCTTTGAGTTCCTTCATCAACAATGGGAGATCGCGGTCAAAATCTTCAATCGCTTTACCATAACCAATGGGGTCTCGTCTGTGACCATAAAGGGCATCAAAGTCGACCAAATTCAAGAAACATAAACCTGTAAAATCTTCTTTAGCAACCTGTGTAATTTGAACCATGCCATCATCATTACTCTTGGTTTTACTATAACGATTGATGCCATACCCATCAAAAATATCATTGATTTTACCTAAAGCAATCACATCAAATCCTGCTTCATCTAAGTAATTTAAAGCTGTTTTTTCATGTGGTCTTAAGGCATAATCATGACGATTTGGTGTACGTTTAAAGTCATTTTTGTTTGTTCCTACGAATGGTCTTGCAATAACTCTTCCGACTTTCCATTCAGGTTTCATCGTGATTTCACGTGCAATTTCACAGATTCTGTATTGTTCTTCAATAGGAATAATACCTTCATGCATCGCGATTTGAAGAACTGAATCTGCTGATGTATAGACGATTAGATCACCAGTTTTCATGTGTTCTTCACCGAGATCTCTGATGATATCTGTTCCAGATGCACTGATATTTCCAATGACTTTACGACCTGTTTTTTGTTCAAGTTCTTGGATCAGTTCAGCTGGAAAACCAGTATCTGTGAATGTCTGGAATGGTTTTGTAATATACATCCCCATCATTTCCCAATGGCCAGTCATCGTGTCTTTACCTAACGATGCTTCTTGAATTTTGGTGTAAAAAGCCTGTGGTTTTTTTGCTGGTTCGACATGCTTTATAGGTGCAATATTCCCATATCCAAAAGCTTGTAAATGTGGAATATTTAATACCATTCTTTCTGCAATATGTCCAATCGTATTCGATCCAACATCATTATAATCCTTTGCATCAGGAGCTTCTCCAATCCCTAAGCTGTCTAGTACAATTAAAAAGATTCTTTTATATGTCATATTATTCCTCCTTTGCACGTGGATGTGCATTTTGATAAATTTCTTTGATTCTCTTTTGACTAATGTGTGTATATATTTGAGTCGTCGATATGTCTTCATGACCCAATAACGTTTGTAGTGTTCTTAAGTCCATACCGTTTTCTAAAAGGTGTGTTGCGAATGAATGTCTTAAAGTATGTGGTGAACAATCGGTTTGGATGTGAGCGTCAGAGGCAAGTTTTTTTAAAAGTTTAAAGAATCCCTGCCGAGATAATCTAGAACCCTGTTGATTGATGAAAACATAGCTCGTTTTATGATCTTTAAGAAAGACATCTCGACCTTTAATGATGTAATTTCTTAAGGCAACCACTGCTGGATCTGAGATGGGAACCATACGTTCTTTGGATCCTTTTCCCTTAACCATGATGTATCCTTGATTCAAATGGATGTCTTCCATCTCGATATCTAGAAGTTCTGTGACGCGTAATCCAGAACCATAAATAAGTTCGAGTAATGCTTGATTTCTTAACCCAAAAGGCTTTGATAAATCGATTTGGTTCAGGATGGCCATGACCTCATCAACTGATAAAACCTGAGGTAAATGCTTTTCAATTTTTGGTGATTCAATCGCTTTAACAACATCTTCATCAACTTCTTTTTCTAAAAATAAAAAGTGATGAAAGCTTCTGATTGCAGTCAATTTTCTTGCCATACTCTTAGTCGTCATATGTCTTTTGAGACTGCGCATGTAAGATTCAATGTG
>DAOTHC010000127.1:0-3466 GCA_035447465.1 Acholeplasmataceae bacterium | reverse complement strand
ATGATCTTTAAAAAAACTGAAGATGGTGATCGCGTCATTCGTCAACTATGGGATACATTTTATCTTGATATGCAAAGTTTTCAACATCTGACGATTCAAGGCGTTGACCTTTACATAACACGGACAGCTGAAGGAGATGGTGTTTATCAAGGTGTAGGCACAGATACAGGTACGTTAATGCTAATATGTGTTGATGACCATCAAGCAGATGAAAGACTCAATTTAGCATTACATCGTCCAGGTATGAAAACATTAGAACTTGAAGATCAGTCAACTGTTACCGTGAACAGGTTTAACATTTCTTTTTCAAATGGTATAACTATTATAACGAATAGTGATGATATGAGATAGCCCTTAGGGCTATTTTTTTCAAAATAGACTTACGAAAATGAGATCATTGTGTTATATTACTTATGTGAGGATAATATTATGAAGATGATTTTAAGACTTGTCAAACCTTATTGGCAAATGCTTGTAATCTCATTATCGTTTAAATCAGTTGGCGCACTAGCCGATTTATTTTTGCCTTGGTTAATCGCGTATATGATTGATGATGAGATCCCTAAATTAAAGAGTGATCCGAATGCGAATCTCACGTCACTTTACCTATTGGGTGCCGTGATGGTACTCATCGCATTTTTAGGTTTATATTTGAACGTTGCGGCTAACAGAAAAGCAGAAATGATTGCTTCATTATCAGTCAAAGGTCTCCGACACGATTTGTTTCATAAAATCGAAAGATTATCAGCAAATCAAGTCGATCATTTAACACGACCATCGTTGATATCACGTATGACAACAGACACTTATAACATGTACAATGCGACAGCAAGTATGCAACGTTTAGGTGTACGTGCTCCAGTTTTATTAATCGGTGGTATTTTAATGTCTTTGCTCTTAGACCCGGTTTTGACATTAATTATGGTGGCCATGTTACCCTTAATCATTGTGATTGTCTATTATTCATCAAAAAAAGGGATTCCCTTATATAAACGAAGCCAAGGTTTTGTTGATCAACTGGTTAGAAAACTAAGAGAATATGTATCAGGTGCTCGCGTCGTACGTGCTTTATCCATGAGTGAGCATGAAAAGAAGATGTTTGATCAAGCCAATCAGAACACGGTAAATGCTGAACTCAAAGCAAACATCACCATGGCAAAAATCAATCCCATGATGCATGCCGTGATGAATATCGGTTTAGTTTTAGTACTTGTTGCTGGAGCGTATCGTTTAAATGAAGGTAAAACAGAAATTGGACAAATCATGGCGTTTGTAACGTATTTTACGATTATATTAAATGCGATGATGTCGATTACCCGTGTCTTCGTCTTAGCATCAAGAGCTACAGCATCTGCAGAGCGTATCGATGAAGTATTGATGATGCCAAATGATATCGTAGATGGGTTTTTATCGATTGAAAAGAAACAAGATATACCACATATCGAATTTAGAAATGTGTCGTTTTCATATAATCAAAAAGAAAGTAATCTAAAAAACATAAGTTTCAAGCTGTATCAAGGGCAGACATTAGGTATTATCGGTGCTACAGGTTCAGGTAAAACAACACTGATTCATCTACTCATGCGTTTTTATGATGTTGATGAAGGTGAAATTTTAATTTACGGTAAAAACATTAAAGAACTGAAACAGCAAGAATTAAGACAATCAATAGGTGTTGTTTTTCAAAACGACTTAATCTTTGCAGATAGTATTTATGGCAACATCCAATTCAATCGTAGTGGCATTACGAAAGAAGATATCGATGTGGCTACACGTGTTGCTCAAGCTGAGTTCATCTATGAAAAAGAAAACGATATGGACCATCAAATGGCTCAACGTGGCATGAATTTATCGGGTGGACAAAAACAGCGTGTTCTGATTGCACGTGCTATTGCAGGTAAACCCGATATTATGATTTTAGATGACGCATCATCAGCTCTTGACTATAAGACTGATATGTATATGCGTAAAGCATTACGCCAAGAAATGACAGATACAACGATGATTATTATCGCACAACGCATCGCTTCACTCAAAGATTCAGATATCATTTTAGTGATTGATGATGGCAAAATTGTAGCTTCTGGTTCACATGATGAATTGATCAAATCATCTGATATTTATCAAGAGATTGCTTATTACCAATTAGGGGGTGAGCGCTCATGATGTATGCAGGTAAACAAGGCAGAGGACGGAATGATGGCTCTGATCGTGCTAAAAACAAGGGTTACGTTCTAAAGCGACTTTGGAATTATCTCTATTATTATCGAAGAAAACTGTTTGTAGCTATTTTGTTTACAATCGTTTCAAACGTGCTTTCATTAGTTGGACCTTATCTGACAGGTCAAACCATTTCTGCAATGGAAAATGGTGTTGATTTTAATCGTGTTTTCCTTTTTGCTGGATTGATGATTGTTTTCTATTTATTAAGTGCATCAATGAATTACATCTTATCTGTTCAAATGACTAAGATTTCACAAAGTGTCACTTATAAAATGAGAAAAGATCTCTTTGAAAAATTAAATCAAGTATCAATTTCTTATTTTGATCAAAATCAAACAGGAGATATCATCTCACGCATGAGTTATGATATCGATACGATTAACACCTCATTAGCTAATGATGTGATTAGTACATTCACATCACTCATCACGGTGACGATTTCACTTGTCATGATGATCATTATGTCACCCATTCTGGTTTTAGTGTTTGTGGTGACACTACCTATTTCCATTCTCATCACCCGTGTTTTATCTAAAATAGTTAAGAAGAAGTATCGCTATCGTAATCAAAAACTTGGAGAACTTAATGGTTTTTCTGAAGAAATGATTACAGGACAGCGTACCATCCAATCTTACGTTCAAGAGGAATCTGTTCTTAAGAAGTTTGATGACATCAACGAAGAAGCATCAAAAGCATCTTATGAAGCAGGTTATTATTCAACATCCGTTGGACCTTCTGTTAACTTCGTTTCCAACTTATCTGTTGCCTTAGTAGGTGTGTTTGGTGGTATTCTTTATTTCTTATCACGTATTTCTATTGGTGATTTAACAAGTTTCACCTTATATTCACGTCGTTTTTCGGGACCGATCAATCAGTTTTCTAACATTATGGCTGATATTCAAAGTGCTTTAGCGGCCGCTGAAAGAGTCTTCACCGTCATCGATCATGAAAACGAACCTGCAGATAAATTAAACGCTATAGAAGCTGTTGATGTGAAAGGTGAAGTTACGTTTGATCATGTCTCATTTGGTTATATCCAAAATCAAATCGTTCTAAAAGACGTAAGTTTCAAAGCTAAACAAGGTCAAGTAATCGCCATTGTCGGACCTACAGGTGCCGGTAAAACAACGCTTGTAAATCTACTCATGAGATTCTATGATGTCAATGAGGGATCCATCTATTTAGATCATCACGAGACACGCGATATCACACGAAAAAGTTTAAGAAAAGCATTTTCCATGGT
>DAOTHC010000126.1:0-3470 GCA_035447465.1 Acholeplasmataceae bacterium | reverse complement strand
GAATGATACGGTACTATAAAAGTTAGCTGATGCGCTATCTTTATAGAATGTACCTTCAATTTCAACTAAGGTAATATTGTCGCCACCAACAGGTGTGTACTTTAAGGATTCAACATGTCCTAAATCTGCAGCTTCAGTTAATTGTGTGACATTGAGTTGTGCAACTTCGCCCTGCAGGGCATCTCTTAAGAATAGGAAAACACCGATCACAATGACCAATGTGAACAACATGATCAAATAATCCGGTTTTTTACGATATTCAATTTTTTTCTTGTTTGGGCTTTGGTTCATAAATACACCCCTTTATTTAGTGTTATATACTTCAGGCTTCAGGATGCCTACATATGGTAAATTGCGATAGTGTTCGTTGTAATCTAAGCCGTAACCAACAACGAAGGCTTTCGGAATAACTCTTCCAACATAATCAGGCTGATAAGGTTTAACGCGTCCACCTGGTTTATCGAGCAAGGTTGCTATTTTAACAGATGATGCACCGCGATGTTTGAATAAATCCATAATGGTTACGATGGTTGATGCTGTGTCGACAATATCTTCAACTATCAAAACATCACGATCCTTGATGGAAATATCTAAATCCATTTTGATTTTGACATCACCAGAAGAAGAAATGCCACCATGGTAGCTTGATACTGACATGTAGGCAATATCATACTTTAAATCAATTTGACGAGTTAAATCGGCTAAGAAAGGCACGCACCCTTTTAATAAACCGACGACAATTAAATTTTTGTTAGCGTAATCTTGGGCAATCGTTTTTCCCATAGATACACAAATGTCATGAATTTCTTGTTCAGTGACAAGGATTTCTGCAATATCTTTATGCATGTTTTCGCACCTCTTTTAGGTTAAAATATAATGTCTGTTCAGATCCTAATGTTTGATTTAAATAATGGTTCTGAACCCATAAAATTAAGCCATCATGATCCGTTAAGACCCATAAATGATCTCTAACATCCATTGGAATCTTTTCATCAATCAGAAGTTTTTTCAATTTCTTATGTCCATAAGAATAAGCTAATTGATCTCCTTCCATACGATGTCTAAGTATCAATGGAAATGCTAATTTATTATAACATAATTTCGTGAATTCTTCAGTATTGACACCGGTTTTGGATAATAATGTGAAAATAGCCATATTTCCAATACGATTTTCACCATTCTTCAAGATGAAATGAACATCACTTTTATCAGTTAATGGCTTAATAAAAGCATCGTTATACGATTTTACGAAACAGTGATTCTTATTTAAACGGTATAAAGCGTTTGGTTTATTGGATAGTAACATACGCTTGATTTTTTGAATGATTTCATAGGATATGTTAAGCTCATATGTTTCAATGAGATATGCGATGGCATCATCTTGTAAAACTTTATCCCATGTTTTAAACACATCGAGAGGGATATGACTATCTTTAATGGCTTGACTTGTTTGGCTTCGAATATAGAAAAATGCGTCAGATATCTGATGGTGATATTGCTTGATTTGATCAAGAAGTAAATCATTTTCCTGTTTCATAATAGGAACAACAGAATGTCTGTAACGATTTCTTAAATACGTATTTTCTTCGTTTGATTCATCATCTAAATAAGGAATCCCGTTCTCTTTTGCATAAGATAAAATCTCTCGTTTAGAGATGTATAACAAAGGTTTTAAGTAGGTGAAACTTTCTGTCGTATTAACCTGTTGCATACCGGCATACCCTAAAAGATTACTACCTCGTGTCAGTTTGATTAAGACATTTTCAAAAAGATCATCGAGATGATGTGCGGTAACAATGTATCTTGTCTGACAGATTTTAGCAACTTCATTTAAGTAATGCTCTCTTAAAATATGAGCTTGGTGGTGAAAGTTTCCTTGATTAACCCTGATGGTGTAGTAATGGAAAGGTATACTGTTCTCTTTACAGTATGTTTCAACCAAATCCTTTTCAATCACCGATTGATCACGTTTTAAATGATTGAAATGAACGACAACAATCTGATAGGTAGTGGCTTTTAACATGTGAAGTAATGACATGGAATCTACACCGCCACTGACAGATACAACCAATGTGGAAGATACTGGAATATGAAGTTCATTTTTAAGTATGCTTTGCATAGATTTCATAAAAAGACACTCCTTTCTACAGGTTTATTATACACGATATATTGTAAAAATTTTGAATAAATATACTCAACTTGTGCTATAATACATTCAGTATGAAGGAGGCCAATCATGTTGATTTTAGCCAGTAGTTCACCAAGAAGAGCCAAATTACTAAAAGATGCAGGTCTTGATTTTATCGTTGTTCCCAGTCATTTAGAAGAATTTGTTGATGAAAAATACAAACCAGCAGAACTCGTATTAGAATTAGCTAAACAAAAGGCATTAAGTGTTGCAGCTAAGTATCCAGATGACGTCATTATTGGCGCTGATACCATCGTCGTTTTTGAAGATCAGGTCTTAGGTAAACCAAGAGATGAAGAAGATGCTTATCGCATGTTAAGACTATTATCTAATGATCGTCACGTTGTTTATACAGCTGTCGCACTCGTTAAAGGTGATCAAGTCAAATCCTTTGTGTCCGAATCCGAAGTCTGGATGAAAAATTTATCAGATTTAGAAATTAAAAACTACATTAAAACCGGCGAACCCATGGATAAAGCGGGAGCGTATGCGATTCAAGGTGAAGGTGGTCAATTAGTTGATCATTATAAGGGAGATTTTTTCACGATTGTAGGACTCCCCCTCAAAGAATTATTAGAACAACTCAAGAATCTATAAAGTCATCTATTAAGATGGCTTTTTTCTTTATCTAATACGTAACATTTTATTGTATAATAAAAGATACATAAAGCGTTTACATTGGAGGTCATTATGCCAAAAGAACCATCCTGGAAAAAAAGTATTGTCTATCAGATCTATCCACGTAGTTTCATGGATTCTAATGGGGATGGTATAGGGGATATTCAAGGCATCATCTCTCGATTAGACTATGTCAAATCACTCGGTGTCGATGTGATTTGGCTTTCTCCTGTTTATAAGTCTCCTAATGATGATAATGGTTATGATATCAGTGACTATTTAGATATTAATCCAGAGTATGGAACGATGAAAGATATGGATGAACTGATTGAACAAGCTAGCATGAGAGGGTTAAAGATTATGATGGATTTGGTGATCAATCATACATCGGATGAACATGCTTGGTTTATAGCAAGTAAAGATCCATCTAGCCCTTATCGTGATTATTATATATGGCAGGATCAACCCAATAATTGGACAAGTTTTTTTGGTGGAAAAGCTTGGGATAAGATTGGTGATAGTTATTATCTGCACTTATTCTCTAAAAAGCAACCTGACCTTAATTGGCACAATCCTAAAGTGATGGAAGAGATTAAGAAGATCATGCGATATTGGCTTGATAAAGGGATATATGGGTTTCGATGTGATGTGATTAATATCATTT
>DAOTHC010000125.1:0-3477 GCA_035447465.1 Acholeplasmataceae bacterium | reverse complement strand
AAAGCAACCACCTATGAAAAGATGGATGCGATTGGTGAACAAAAAGCGATGGCTGCTGAAACAGTTGTCTTATTAAAGAAGGAGTAATTATGATAATCGATACACCATTTGGTCAATTTGAACTTGTTAAAAATTATAGAGAAGCTTTTGACTTACTTGCTTTTCAAGAGCGCTATGTCGATGTAGCTTTTGATCGATACACCTATTTAGTAGGAGATATGTCTTCAGGCATTTTAAGATTAAAGGGGTTTAACTCAGATCCTAAAAGTGCAAATGGCTATAAGCGTATTCCTGATTATTTAAATGAATCATGCAGTATGAATTGCGCACACTATGTGTTAAAACGTGTAAAACAAACACCTGATAAATAAATCATTTGAAGTAAATGTTTAATTCATGTATACTGAAAACGGATGAAGGACAGGTGAAGTTTTATGGATCAAACCAAAGAACAAGTTTTAGCTTTAATTACAAAGGTCAGACCTTACCTACAACGTGATGGTGGCGATATTGAAGTCATCAATGTTGAAGATGGTATCGTCTACGTTAAAATGCTTGGCGCATGCGATGGATGTATGGCCCTTGATGTCACATTAAAACAAGGCATCGAGACCATGTTACTTGAAAACGTACCAGGTGTTATTGCTGTTGTAACCGTCGACTAAAACATTCAAGAGGGGATATCCTCTCTTTTTTTCTGATATGATTTATGAAAAAGATATCTTTATTATTTTTATAGATTTGATATAATGAAATGGTGTCTATAGTTAAATTATTAAAATAAGGGTGATCACATGATACGCAAAGTAGGACTTGTTGTTGATTCAACGTTTGGGTTAACCAAAGCATTCATTGAGGAACATCATATCTCTGTCGTTCCACTTAAAGTTTTAATTGAAGATAAAGAATATGTCGATGGTGACATGGATCCTCACATAGCAATTAAAGCACTTCAAGATGGCAAGCATGTTAAGACATCTCAACCTGCTCCTGAGTTATTTATGAAGGCTTTTCAATAACAACTTTCTATGTATCAAGATGTCTTATGTTTAACCATCTCAAAAACACTATCTGGTACAGTCAATAGTGCATCACTTGCACAAACGATTTTAGAAAATGAACATATTCATGTCGTCGATAGTGAAACAACCATCAATGGTGGGTTGTATCTATCAGAAAAAATGATATCATTTCTAGATGAAGGTAAAAGCATTAAAGATGCTTTGAGATATCTCGAAGAGATCAAAGAAAAAGGATCGCTTATCTTTACAGTTGATAATTTACAGACACTTGTTAAAAATGGACGTATTGGTAAGGTGTCAGCCATCATTGGTAATGTTCTAAAGATTAAACCGATACTTAGATTTAAGTCAGGTGTTTTAGAACTCGAACACAAAGTCAGAAGTTTTAGAAACGTTATTCTTTATCTTAAAGAAGAGGTTCAAAAAATGTTAACATTTGGTAACGTCACGGTTTACATCGCATGTGTCGATCGTAGCATTGAAGCTAAAGAATTAGAACATGAACTCGTACAACTTGGTGAACAGGTTCACACCAAACTAACAGGTATCATCAGTCCAGTCGTATCAGCTCATGTAGGATTAGGTGGATTAGGTATTTATTTATCAAACGAATAGCGAGCAATAGCTCGTTTTTCTTATCCTAACATCACATTATAAAAATGTGATATAATACTGTCGAGGTTTTGGATATGAAAATTAATGATCAAATTACATGCAAAATTACAGGAATTCAATCATATGGTGTTTTCGTTTCATATGAAGATTATAGCGGTCTTATTCACATCTCCGAATTATCAGATCAGTACGTTTCTTCTATTGAAGAACTGATGTGTATCGGTGATGAAGTTGAGGTTGTTGTTTTAGACATCGATGAAGAGCAAAAACGTCTTAAATTATCCTATAAACAAGCTAATCCAGTACACCCAAAAATACAAAAAATGGTCAAGATTAAAATAGGGTTCCATACCTTATCAAAAGCACTACCCCATTGGGTAGAGAAAGCAAAACAAAGAATCGAGGAAAAGAAATAATGTCACACATTCAATTAAACATTGAGGATGCACGTTCATTTTTAGATGTGCAACCAGAAAGCTTATTAAAGCAAGTTAAAGAAGTTCACAAAATGATTCATGAAAAATCAGGTAAAGGCAATGATTACCTCGGATGGTTAGATTTACCTAAAACCTATGACAAAGAAGAATACAAACGTATTCAATTAGCAGCAAAAAAGATTAGAAAACAAAGTCAAGTGCTTGTTGTTATTGGTATCGGAGGATCATATCTAGGAGCTAAAGCAGGCTTAGAATTTTTAAATGTTCCTTTTAAGAAACAAAAACTTGAAGTTGTCTTTGCAGGACATCAGATGTCAGGGTCTTATTTAAATGAACTTGTTTCATATTTACAAAATAAGAAATTCTCTATTAACGTTATCTCTAAATCAGGTACAACCACAGAACCTGCGATTGCGTTTAGAGTTTTGAAAAAGTTATTAGAAGATAAAGTCGGTAAAGAAGAAGCAAAAGAAAGAATTTACGCAACAACAGACCGTAAACGCGGTGCACTTTATACTGTAGCAAAAGAATCAGGATATGAAATGTTTGTTATTCCTGATGATGTTGGTGGAAGATTCTCTGTATTAACAGCAGTTGGTCTATTACCATTAGAAGCTGCAGGCATTAAAACAAAAGACATCTTAAAAGGTGCTAAGGATGCATACATGCAATTTAAAAAGCCTAATTTAGAAGAAAATGAAGCTTATTTGTATGCAGCAACACGTTATTTACTCTACAAGAGTGGCAAAAAGATTGAAATGTTAGTTGGTTATGAACCTAACTTACTCTACTTAAACGAATGGTGGAAACAATTATTTGGAGAATCTGAAGGTAAAGATAACTTAGGATTGTTTGTAGCATCCGCTGGTTTCTCAACTGATCTACATTCATTAGGCCAATACATCCAAGAAGGTGAACGTCATCTTTTTGAGACTGTGATTAAAGTAGAAAACACAGCTTCTGATGTGATTATTCCAAAAGAAGAAAACGACTTAGATGAACTTAATTACTTAGCAGGTAAACCTTTATCTTATGTGAATCAACAAGCTCTCAAGGGAACGATGATGGCACATAAAGATGGTGGTGTACCCAACATGCTTTTAACGATTCCAACGATGGATGCTTATACCTTTGGATATCTCGTTTATTTCTTTGAAAAAGCATGTGCGATGTCAGCATATTTGATAGATGTGAACCCATTCAATCAACCAGGTGTTGAAGCATATAAGAAAAATATGTTTGCACTCCTTGGAAAAAAAGGTTATGAACACATATTAAAGTAGGACTATTTGATGAAAGTTAAAAAAACATATTCAGCAAGTGAAACCGAGGCTCTGGGATACGAACTCGGTTTACTTTTGAAAGATGAAGAAAAAGTCGTCATTCTATTAGACGGTGATCTT
>DAOTHC010000124.1:0-3486 GCA_035447465.1 Acholeplasmataceae bacterium | reverse complement strand
ACAGACTTGAAAAAGAACATATCGAAAAGATTAAACGTATCAAACCTAATATGATTATCATTGCGGGTGGCACGGATTATGGTGAAAAAGAAGTAGCCTATCAAAATCTTTTAGATGTTATCGATTTAGGCATCCCAATTATTTACACGGGGAATATAGCAAATCACGAACGCATTAAAGCACTATATAAAGAAAATATTTCGATTGTTGATAATGTGTATCCTCGTATTGATGATTTTAATATTATGCCGCTCAGAGAAGCGATATATCAAACATTTGAAAAGCATATCATTCATGCTAGGGGGATGAACCATGTGTTTGATATGGTGAGCCATGGTATCATTCCAACACCAGGTGCAGTCATGGAAACAACACTTTTATTAGACGAGATGTTTGATGGTGTGATGACGTTGGATGTTGGAGGGGCTACAACCGATGTTCACAGCATTTGTTTACCTAAGCCCGAATATCAAAAATATTTAGAAGGTGAACCGAAAATGAAGCGCACTGTTGAAGGAGACTTAGGTGTTTTCATCAACAGAGAACTCGTCTTAGCGACATGGAAAGATGATGATATCAAGCGCATCTTTGGTAAGGATGTTAATGACGTTAAAAAGATCATACATGAAGAACCTTATATTCCAGAAACAGATGAAGGGTTAGCTGTGATTGATCACCTGACTGAACGCTGTGTTGAATTAGCTCTTGATCGTCATGTGGGGGATTTAAGAAAAGTATTTACCACGAATGGCTATCAAGTGATTCCAGGTGGAAAAGATACCACTCAAGTTAAAGCGATTTGTTTAACAGGTGGTGCATTACTTCATGCGAAAGACCCTGAGAAAATGATCAGAAAATATTTGACGAGCAGACAGATGAAATTGGTTCCTAAATCTGATACTCCTATCTATCTCGATCAGCATTATATATTTGCATCCCTAGGTGTGTTATCACGGATTTATCCTGAAGCTACCAAAGAAATAATCAGTAAAACAATGAAAAAAGTTGGTGATCCTCATGTTTCCTAAAATGACAATCAATGTGAATTATTATAAAGATAATTTGAGATATATGATGAATCTGTTAAAACGTCAACATATTAAATTAGTTCCTGTATCCAAGGTTTTTCGTGCAGAACAACCCTTAATTGATGTTATCAATCAAATGGATATTGAAGTGATTGCAGATTCACGTATTAGTAATTTGAAACAGATGGTTACGCAAAAGAAAAAAATGTTACTTCGTATTCCGATGTTATCTGAAGTTCCTGATGTGATTGAACATGCTGATATTTCTTTAAATTCAGAACTTGAAGTGATTGAAGCTTTAAATGAAGAAGCAAGACGTCAAAAGAAAATACATAGTGTGATTTTAATGTATGATCTAGGTGATTTAAGAGAAGGTATCTTTTATCATTTTGATGATATTCGTTGGATTGAAAAGATCAAGCGAATGAAGCATATTCATTTCATGGGAATTGGTACAAACCTCACATGTTTTGGAGGTGTGATACCGACAAAGAAGACATATACAAAACTACATGAAATCAAGCAACGTGTTGAACAGATTATGGGCCATCCCTGTGAGATTATTTCAGGAGGGAATTCATCATCACTTCCACTCGTTATGGATGAAAAGCTACCTAAGTTTATCAACCAATTAAGAGTTGGTGAAGCGTTAGTTTGTGGTAGAGAAACAGCCTATGGCAATGACATCATCGGTATGCACCAAGATGTGTTTACTTTAGATGCCGAAATTATAGAACTCAAGATTAAACCTTCAAAACCAGAAGGTAAAATCGGTGTTGATGCGTTTGGTCATCGCGTTAGATTCAGTGATCGCGGTATGATTAAACGCGCTATCTTAGCACTTGGTAAACAAGATATTGCTTTAGATCAGTTAAAACCTCCAGCAGGTGTTACCGTATTAGGCTCATCATCAGATCATCTGATCGTCGAACTGGATGATGATAACTACAAAGTAGGTGATGTCATTCATTTCGGTTTAAGTTATGGCGGTATCTTGTCATTAATGACGTCTTCATATGTGGAGAAAAACTATGTCATATAGACCAACTTGGGCAGAAATAAATATCGATGCCTTGGTCAAAAACTATCATTTCGTCAAACAGCATGTAAAACCCAAGGACATCATTCCTGTGATTAAAGCGAATGCCTATGGTCATGGCGCTGTCATGATCATGAAAGCTCTAATTCAAGAAGGTGTGACATTGTTTGCTGTCTCACTGTTAGAAGAAGCTCTTGAACTTAGAGCTCATGATCCCCATGTTGAACTTTTAATGATGGGACCTATCTTAGAACAGCAGTTTGAATATTGTCACATGCATAACATCGCATTCACGGTTTATGATGAAGCGATTGCAGAAGCTGTTTTAAGATTTAAGAAACCATTGAAATGTCATTTAAAGATTGATACAGGTATGCATCGTTACGGCATCAGTGATGAAGCATTTGTGATTTCATGGATGGAAAAGATGAAAGATACAGAGCATGACTTGGTAGGGATTTACTCACATTTTGCAACTGCAAATGATCGTGATGAACTCTTTTATCACCAAGTTAATCGTATGGAAACATTCATACATAAACTCCCATATCTTCCTCGAGTCATACATATATCAAATTCATCAGCGAGCCTTCGTTATGAGAAGAATATAAGTTATACAACTCATACCAGATTAGGCATCTCACTTTATGGTTTATCGCTTGATGAAGACCAAACGGGATTGTTACCGGTGATGAAGTTAAAGACACAGATTGTTACAATTAAAACCGTTCATCGTGGTGAAACCGTTGGGTATGGGGCTAATTATCAAGCGACAGATGAAGTCGAGCATATAGCTATTTTACCTATCGGTTATGCTGATGGATGGTTAAGAAGAAATAAAGGTGGCGCTGTTGAAATTAACAATAAGCGTTACAACTTAGTTGGCATTATTTGTATGGACGCATGTTTTGTCAAAATCGATGAAACCGTTAAAGTTGGTGATGACGTGACGCTCTTTGGGGGATTAATCTCAACAGATGAGGTTGCAAAACGTCTTGAGACGATTAACTATGAAGTCACTTGCCAAGTTTCATATCGTGTTCCAAGAAAAATGAGAAAGGAGTCGCAAACATGATTCATGTCACATCAGAAATTGGAAAACTAAAAACTGTATTGTTACATAGGCCGGGTAAAGAGCTTGAAAATTTAACACCCGATGTCTTGGAGAAATTACTTTTCGATGATATTCCTTATTTAAAGGTTGCTCAAGAAGAGCACGATCTTTTTGCAGATACATTACGCAAAGAAGGTGTTGAAGTCCTCTATCTAACCGATATGATTACAGAAGCCCTTGAAGCACATCCAGAAGTTATTTCGCATTTTATTAATTCGTTTATTGAAGAATCTAAGATTAAAAGTCATACCATTAAAACAGCACTTTATCAATTCCTATCAGGTATGCCTATCAAAGATATGATC
>DAOTHC010000123.1:0-3492 GCA_035447465.1 Acholeplasmataceae bacterium | reverse complement strand
ACACATGTGTATGCAGATGTAGTTAAAAAAGAACTATCAGATTTACAAGGTGTAAGCATTCAACAAGCTAATTTTCGCATTGAGAACAGTAAAGCAAAGTACCCAGGAGCTGTTTTATTTACACATTTTGGCTTAAGTGGACCCAGTGTATTACATGCATCTGAAGATATCGCAAGACGTTTAGAAACAGAGGAAGTCCATGTACTTTTCTCTTTATCAGAATATGATGAAAACCATGTTAAAAAGGAATTCGAAACATCGATTAAAAAGAATGAATTACTCAGTCAATGTTTGGATAAAATCTTAACGAAACGCTTAGCTAAATTTGTGATCACACGACTTGGTTTAGATAATCAACATCTCAAGTCAATTGGTGCTAAGGATTTAGACATGATTATACATAACATCGTTAACTTCAAGGTTAAAATTGACCGGGTTGAAACACTTGAGCATGCATTTGTGAATGCAGGAGGTATTTCGGTTAAAGAACTCGACCCACAATCGATGATGGTTAAGAAATATCCAGGTCTTTATTTTATCGGTGAAGTTACAGATTTACAGGGTCCCATCGGAGGTTTTAACATGACGATTGCTTTTTCTACAGCACAACTTGCTGCAAAGCATATTGATCAGATGATTCATCCATAACAAATGACTATTTATTTGATACAATCAAAGATGAAAAGAGGGGATTAACATGATTCGAGCTATAATGTTAGGGGCAGGAAATAGAGGTCTTGGAACTTACGGAATGTATGCACTTAAACACCCAGGGGATATCCAGTTTATTGCTGTTGCAGATCCTGATGATGAAAGAAGACACTATTTTCAAGAACAGCATAAAATCGATCCATCTTTAGCATTTTCAGATGCACAAGAAGTTCTTAAAATGCCTAAGTTTGCGGATGCGATGTTTATCTGTACACAAGATAAAATGCATGTTGATCAAGTGCTGAAAGCTTTACGTTTAGGCTATCATGTGTTCTTAGAGAAACCGATGGCGATTAAACCTAAAGATATTCTTCGAATTGAAAGACAGCAAAAAATGTATCACAGAAAGATGGTTGTTGCACATGTCTTGAGATATTCACCCTTCTTTTTAACGATTAAGCGGTTGTTAGATGAAGGTCATATTGGTGATATCATCGCAGTTAATCATGTCGAAAACGTGGGTGTGATTCATCATTCACATAGCTATGTCAGAGGAAATTGGAGAAATAGTCAGTTAGCAAGTCCCATGATACTAGCAAAATCGTGTCATGACATGGATATTTTAGCTTATTTAATTGACTCAAAACCTTTATCAGTAGCATCATTTGGTGAATTGACTCATTTTAAAAAAGAGACAAAAACCAATGTTCCTGATTACTGTTTAGATGGTTGTCCTGAACAGGATCACTGTCCTTTTTATGCACCTAAGGTTTATTTAAATGCACCTGATTGGATGAGATTTCCTGTGTCCAATGATCTATCTGATGAAGCTATTTTAGAAGCATTAAAAAAGGGACCTTATGGTAGATGTGTCTATCGTTCAGATAATGATGTCGTCGATCATCAAAGCGTCACCATGCAATTTGAAAAAGGTATCACAGTTAACTTTTTGATGACATCATTTACGAATGAGATTACACGTACCATTC
Organism: Acholeplasmataceae bacterium; assembly: GCA_035447465.1. Classification (GTDB taxonomy): domain Bacteria; phylum Bacillota_I; class Bacilli_A; order Acholeplasmatales; family Acholeplasmataceae; genus Peloplasma. The sequence continues at coordinate 1,852 of DAOTHC010000123.1, read as the reverse complement.
ATATCATGGGAACCAAAGGTGAACTTTGGGGTGATATGAATGATCCCATCATTCGTGTCAAGCCCTTTGGGCAGAATGAATTAAGCATCAAAGTTGATCAGGCTGAAGGTGGACATGGTGGTGGTGACGAAGGCGTTATGAAGCGATTTATCAACGCATTGAAATACGATTGGGATACAACAAAAGATGTTGAAATTGCTGTTGTGGGTCACCTGTTAGCGTTTGCTTCTGAAACATCACGTTTAGAACATAGAATCGTTGATTATCAAGCATTTGTGGAGGAACATTATGGTAAACGTTAGAGTTGCAAAACCAGGTGAAGAGGTTTTAGTTTCAGATTTAGCTGTTGAGATTTTTAAACCCAATATGAAGGAACAGTTTATCAGATTGTTTCATCAGAATAACATCGAACATATCTTTGTGGGTGTCGATGACGATAAAATCGTATCTGCCTTAAATTATTATCCATCGGTTATTCAAAGTTACGATGAACAGTTTAAGGTTGGATCGATTGGTGCAGTTTGCACAAAAGAATCACATCGAAAACTTGGTCTTTCCTCATCTTTATTAGCAATGGCAGAACAAAAGATGAAAGAAGAACACATTGATTTCTGTATTATTTCAGGTAGAAGAGGATTATACCAGCGCTTTGGTGCAAGAGATGTTGGAGCGATTGAAAACTATACATTTAAACCTATAGAAACATCTGAACCATGTGATGTAAGACCTTATCAAGGTGAGTCAAAGATCCTCTATAATCTCTATCAAAAAGAACAGGTTTTCTATCAAAGAACATATGAAGAATTTGTCGATCTATTTAATGGTCAAACCTATCCAGATTCCTATCAAACGTATCCTACGTATATCATTTATGATAACAACACACCAGTAGCTTATATCATTTTCATTCTTCATCGTGATAAAGATATACTAGAAGTTAAGGAAATGGCGGGTTCTAGAAAACATATCTATGATGCATTGTCATATGTTTTAGAAAAGCATCATAAAAACATGATCGATATTAAAATCACAGCGCACGATGACATAAAGAATTATCTACTAGATGAAGTGAAAAAAATGTCGCAACAAGCGACACTAAAAATCATTGATCACGTTTCTTTTTTAAATAAGTTAAACCACATGATGTTAAATAAAGATGTGCCTGTGTCATTTCAAATCAACGATGAACATATCAATCTCATCATTGAAAATCAAACATATCCATTGACACACAATACGTTACATAACCTCATTTTTTCGTGGGATCATAACCTCAAGTTACCATCAGAATATGATGCGTATATCAAAGAAGTATTCCCACTCGAATTACCTTGGTCACACAATTTAAATTATCAATGATAATAAAAAAGGGTAGCTCGACTACCCTTTATCATTAAAACAGACTTGATTTCTGCCATTTTGTTTTGCAAGATACAATAATTTATCCGCATTTTCAATGGCTTCTTGTTGACTCATGATGTGATCATAAGGCTTAAAATAAGCTCCAATACTGACGGTTAGCTTGACGTGATGCCCTGAAACATCAAACGGCATGGATGCGACTTTAAAGCGATATCCTTCCGCAATTTCTTTTAATTTATACATCTCATCAATCGGGATGAGAATGATAAACTCTTCACCACCATATCTTGCTAGAAAATCAATATCACGCTTATTACCGTTTAAAAGTGAACCAAGTTGTTGCAGGATGCTATCTCCAGCCAAATGACCATAGGTATCATTCATATCTTTGAAATGATCGATATCAATCATAAGAACTGCAATACTTCTTTTATGCCAATCAAGATCTATATCAAGTTGATCAAAATATTGTGCTATGGCTGTTCTATTA
>DAOTHC010000122.1:0-3571 GCA_035447465.1 Acholeplasmataceae bacterium | reverse complement strand
AAAGTTACCAGAGTTGAAGTTAAGAACATTATTCCTCCTAAAGATATCCGTGAATCCATGGAAAAACAAATGCGTGCTGAACGTGAAAAACGTCAAACCATTTTGATTGCTGAAGGGGAAAAACGTGCTGAAATCCTTCGTGCAGAAGGTGATGCTGAAGCACTCTTATTAAGAGCTGAAGCAAACAAGAAAGAAAAAATCCTTCAAGCTGAAGGGGAAGCTTCTGCTATTTATAAGATTAAAGAAGCTGAAGCACTCGGTATTAAATTGATTAAGGAAGCTGCTGCAGATAAGACAGTTCTCCAAATCAAGTCATTAGAAACGTTAGCTCAAGTTGCTAATGGTCAGGCTACCAAACTTGTTGTTCCTACAAACATCACTGATCTTGCATCAACCGTGATGATGGCAGCAGAATTTGCTAAGAAAGAACCAGAAGCTAAGAAATAGTATTTCATCAAGCAAAGAAAAACGTGTACGGTGGGTACACGTTTTTCATTTTGTAAAGATAATGAGTGGTACTTCCATCTCATCTTTGGTTAATCCAGCATGATGACTGACAAAGTGTTTATCTCCACCTAATGTCATCATGTAATTACCAGTTGCAATACCCACATAATCTCCGATAAACTGATCAAACATTTTGTGTTTTTTTCCTTCACCAAAGAGATTTTTTTCTAAAAGTTCTGCTTTGCTATAAAGTACAAAATGATTGCCATATGTTTCTTCAAAGAGCTGTTTAAACCGTTTCAATTCGTTATGTTTCACATAAAAGTTTGTTGCACGTGACTCAAGGGTCGGTTTTTTTCTGAGCATATCCATGAGTTCTTTGTTATCGCTTAGAGCAATCTCATCGACATCTGTTAAACCATGATCCGCGATTACAACGATAGCAGTACCTCTAGATGAGAAAAAAGCCATTCTTTCAACTTCTTGATCAAGATCCATTAAGACTTTTTTTGTTTCAAATGCATTAGTTCCATAGCGATGTTGCGTTAAATCCGGTTCCGTCCAATAGACATAACTGAATGAGTTTTCTTTTTGCCTGGTGATATTAATCACACGATCAACTTGATCTTTAAAACTAGGATAACCGTCTTCTCTAAAATTTGGAAACAGTTCACTCAAACTGACCTGAGGTGATCCTTTTTTTATCATTTCATAAATCAAAGGATATTTGAGATATTTGTCCTTGAAGTTGATATCTATCATGCGTTGTGGATCATAAAAGTCTGTGTTTGGAAACACTTCGATATAGCCATCTTCTTTTGGAAAATATTGAACCCATCCTAAGTGTCCTGAAACCAAAGGAGGAACACCTGATAACACCGTTGTTGTTGCAGCTACGGTTGTCGGAGGAAATACGGATGTGATGACATCTTTTAAATGTTTTAACAAAAAAGCATCTTGAAAAAGATGCTTGTATAAGATATTTGTTCCCATGCCGTCTAAAAGTACTAAGACAACATGATGTTTGTCCTTGAGTGCTTCCTCAAGCATTGGTAGTGTTTCATAAGGTGTGGGTGCTTGATAATGTTTTAATATCGTCGCTGTCACATTGAGAATGGAATGACGATAGTCTGGTATAACCAAGCTAATTCTTCCCTATTTAATCGTTTTTCTGATTAGAGGTAATTCAATTTTTTCTGAACCGATCGAAACGCCTTCTAAAATGAGTTTGGTCGCTTCTTCGATACCTTGTTCTTGAACGTAAAGGGTTGCGATAACATCGCCTAGTTTGACATAAGAACCAATCTTTTTATGTAGATCAATACCAACATCAAGTAAGACGCTATCTTCCTTCTTTTCACGTCCAGCACCTAAGCGCATCGCAGCTTTACCAATCGAGAGTGCATTGATATCAACGATGTAACCTTCTTTGGTTGCTTTTACATCAATCGTTTTTTTAGCTAATAAATTTTTAGGTTCTTTGAGTGCTTGAACATCGCCACCTTGTGCTTGAACAAGTTCAAGGAACTTACTATATGCTTTACCATTCTTTAATGCTTCATGCAGTCTTGCTTTCGCACGATCAAAATCTGTTTCTAGACCTGCATCGATCAGTAGATGAGCTCCAATTTCGACAGTGACATAAACTAAATCTTCTGGTCCATGGCCTTGCAATGTTTCAATCGCTTCATAAACTTCTAAACCGTTACCGATTTTATGCCCGAGGGGTTCATCCATACCGGTTAAAATGGCAGTCATTTTTTTACCTGCAAGTCTTCCAATGGAAACCATTAATTCAGCTAATTTAATCGCTTCTTCTTCAGTTTTCATGAAAGCACCATGACCAACTTTAACATCTAAAACGATGGCATCAGCACCACTGGCTAACTTTTTAGACATAATCGATGATGCAATAAGTGGAATGACATCTACGGTTGCTGTTACATCACGTAGTGCATATAATTTCTTATCTGCTGGTGCAACATCACCACTTTGACCAACAATCGCAATCCCAATGTCTTGGACTTGCTTAATAAAACGTTCGACAGGTAATTCTACCTGGTAACCTGGAATACTTTCTAATTTGTCAATCGTACCACCCGTATGTCCTAAACCACGACCACTCATTTTTGCAAATTTAACACCTAAACTTGCTAAAAGAGGTCCTAAAATTAAGGTGACTTTATCACCGACACCACCGGTTGAATGTTTATCTACTTTAACACCAGCAATTGAACTTAAATCGATGGTATCGCCTGAGTCGCGCATAGCAAGCGCTAAATATGTCGCTTCCTGATCGTTCATATTATTAAAATAAGTTGCCATCAAAAAAGCACTCATTTGATAATCTGGAATTTGTCCTTTTGTATAGTGTTGAATTAGATATTTGATTTCTTCTTCTGTGAGTTCAAAACCATCGCGTTTTTTTGCGATGAGATCTATCATATGCATATCATCACATCTCCTTACCCTCTATTTTATCATAAATGATAAAGGAAACCTAACAACTTATGTTATAATAGACGAGGTGAAATGAGGTAGATTTATGTTATTATCCATCGTCCGACATGGACAGACATTTTATAACGCATCCGGACTTGTACAAGGACAGATCGATATTCCTTTAAATGATACAGGTAAAAAGCAGGCACGTGATTTAGGCATATCATTAAAACACATGCAAAAACACTATGATGTCATCATGGCATCGCCCTTATCTAGAGCTTTTGAAACGGCATCCATCATCGCTTCAGAACTTGGTTATCAAAAAGAAATTATCAAAGACGATCGCTTTGTTGAGCGTGATTTCCATCATTTAGATGGAACACCTGTTGAAACAGCGATGCCCCTTGTAAGATCTAAAGGTTATACATTTGAGTCATATGAAACCGATGATGAACTCATCGTTCGCATTAGCAATGCAGCACGTGATTTAGCTAAACAATATTCTGATCAGTCCATTCTATTAGTTGCTCATTCTCATGTCATTAAAGCCTTAATGATTTATGCGCATCCTGATAAATACACCTTTGCTGATCTCATTAAACATGCTGATGTTATCTCATTTGACATCACAGATGACCAAGTACGCGTCATCTCTTAAAAAAATAAGGCTTATTCAGCC
>DAOTHC010000121.1:0-3571 GCA_035447465.1 Acholeplasmataceae bacterium | reverse complement strand
TGATCTTAAAAGATGATCTACCTATAGGATATATACGAATCGATTATATGGATAATAAGAATCGATACGCATGGTTAAGATTTGCATTAGGTTTATATCGTGGACATGGTTATATGAAAGAAGCACTACTTATTAAACTAAACCATTTAAAACATCAACATGTTCATCGTATAGAATGTGAAGTCTATGACTATAATCTACCTTCCATTCATGTATTAGAATCTTTAGGTTTTGTTAGAGAAGGTATTAAAAGAAAAGCACATGCTGCTCAGGAAAGCTACCATGATATTTATGTTTATGGATTGCTGTTTAACGATATAGAAGAGGGAAATATATGAAATTTATATGCATATTAGGTGATAGTGCTGTTGGTTTTGAATATGAGGAAACACAAACGATCATAGAAGAAACAAAGACGGGTACGAAGAAACGCATCACAAAATATAAGAAGCAATCACTACCGGACGTTCAAGCGATTAAGTATTTGCTCATTACGAAGTTTGGTATTGAATATAATGAAAAGAAAGCAGAAATAGAGCTTATGCAAAAACGGCTAGAAAATGGCGAGGAGGAATGGATCAATGAATATCATGATGAAGTACGTCTCGGAACTCCAAGAGTACGACAACAATCCAAGAAACAATGAAGCTGCGATTACAGCAGTTGCTAATTCAATAAAAGAGTTCGGGTTTAAAGTTCCAATCGTCATTACAAGTGACAACGTGATTATTGCCGGACATACGCGCTTAAAAGCCTCTGTGTCGCTTGGTTTAACAGAAGTGCCATGTATTATCGCAGATGACCTAAACGAGGAACAAATCAAAGCATTTCGCTTAGCAGATAACAAAACAGCTGAGCTTGCTTCATGGGATTTATCAAAACTCGAGAGTGAACTGGCAGATATCGATATGGATATGCTTCAGTTTGGATTTGAAGAAATGGAAGAGCTGATTCCTGATAATGCTGCAGATGATGATTTTGATGTCGATGCAGAGATTCCAGAAGAACCATTCTCAAAACTTGGTGATATCTATGAGCTTGGTTCTCATCGCATCATGTGTGGTGATTCAACAGATGCAAAACAAGTTGAAACATTACTTGATGGAAACATAGTAGATATGTTGTTTACCGATCCGCCTTACAATGTTGATTATGAGGGAACGGCTGGTAAAATCAAAAACGATAAGATGGAAGATGATACCTTCTATCTTTTTTTATACGCTGCTTTCCAGAATATGTTTGAACACACAAAACCAGGTGGCGCTATTTATGTGTGTCACGCTGATACAGAAGGACTCAACTTTAGAAATGCATTTAAAAACTCAGGCTTTAAGTTAGCTGAATGTTTAATCTGGGTTAAAAATGCACTAGTACTTGGTAGACAAGATTATCACTGGAGACATGAGCCCATTCTTTATGGATGGAAAGAAGGTGCTGCCCATTACTTTGTTGATGACAGAACGCAAGATACCATCTGGGAATATAACAAACCAAAGAAAAATGAAGAGCATCCAACGATGAAACCTTTAGAATTAGTTGGTAAAGCCATCAGCAATTCATCAAGACGTCATGAATCGGTATTAGATTTATTTGGTGGTTCTGGTTCAACGATGATAGCAGCTGATCAACTTGATCGCAAATCATATCTGATGGAACTTGATGAAAAATTTGTTGATGTTATCATTAAACGCTATATCAAACATAAAAACTCAAATGAAGGCTGTTATTTGATACGTGATGGAAAAAGGTCTCCTCTTAGCGATTTTGAATACTTTGAAAATAAGTCACTATAGTGAAAATTATACTTGCTATTTAGTGCCTTTAGAGTGATATATGTAGTAACCAAAAAATTATAAGGAGACTACAAATTATGGAAAAACAAGTAAATTTAGCAACATGGATTAGAAAATTCAATGATGGTGATTTCGATTCAAGGGACGTACAAACCCAAATTGAAGCAGGATGGTTTGATTGGTTTTGCAAAGATACAAGTCTTGCAAATAAAACGAAACGCTTGGGTAACATCATTAAGCAAATCAAAGCTGGTGGAAAGGTCGACCTTGAAACAAGCTATGTGTGGTTCAAGAATAACTGCCCACTCAATGGTCCATTATTTGATGATTTTAGAATTGCAGATATTGAAACCAATAATAACCTATTCGTAGTTCAGATTGACTGTCTTTGGAATGATTCAAAGTACACTGTTTATGAAAGATTGGATGGATTTGACAAACCTGCATTTAAGACGAACTCGTCAAGAGAACTAGTTAAGTGGTTTAATGTTGGGTGGAATTGATCATGTATAAAGAACACAATGCACATCCGAAAGGAATAAAAACAACTGATTGTGTTGTAAGAGCGATTAGCACAGCTTTGAATCAAGAATACTTAGAATGCAGAAGAGAACTGAATCAAACAAAAAGAGAACTTGGTTATTCCAGTTATAAAGATACCAAATTCTTATATGATTATTTGAAGGATTATCCAAGACTCATATTTAAACCAGTAAAGGGAGAACCCAGAATCAAAGGAAGTGACTTTACCGAGTTGCATCCCAAAGGAACATACATCCTGAAGATGGCTGGACACATAACAGCTTGTATCGATGGTGTGATACTTGATACTTGGGATTGTTCATATCGATCAGTTTATACAGCATGGGAGATAACAAAATAGAAATTAGGGAGCGAATAGCTCCTTTTTTACTTGTATATAAGGAGATAAACAATTATGCATGTGATAACAAGTGAATCAGTATTTAGTGGACATCCTGATAAAGTATGTGACCAAATCAGTGATGCTATACTAGATGCTATTTTAGAACAAGATAAAAATGCACGAGTAGCAATAGAAACAGCTATAAAAGATGACCTAGTATTTGTCTTTGGTGAAGTTACAACAACTGCAAAAGTTGATTATAAAAATATCGCAAAAAGAAAACTCTATGAAATTGGTTATGAAGACAACTTTCTAGTCATGGAAAAGATCAGCAGACAATCACCTGATATTGCACTCGGTGTTGATTCAAACGAATCACAAGAGCAAGGTGCAGGTGAACAAGGGATCATGTATGGATATGCATGCAATGAAACACGTGAGTTAATGCCATTACCGATTATGTTAGCAAATCGATTGTCACAAGAGATAGATAAATCTCGAAAAGAGCAGTATTCACACATCTTTGGTCCTGATGGCAAATGCCAAGTATCAGTAGTATATGAAAATGATAAGCCAAAGAAAGTACAAACCATCGTGGTTTCAGCTCAAACGAAATCATGGATTAGAAGAGAACTATATGAGGATATCATTATCAATGAAATCTTACCTAAAGTATTCGATCATAAGACTATCAACGAAGCTGAAATTCTAATTAATCCTACTGGTGAATTTGTCATTGGTGGACCTTATGCAGATTCAGGTTTAACTGGACGCAAGATAATCGTTGATACATATGGTGGTTATGCTAAGCATGGCGGAGGAGCTTTTTCTGGCAAGGACGTAAGCAAGGTTGATCGCAGTGCGGCTTATTATGCCAGATACGTAGCAAAAGCCGTTGTAGGGGCAGGTTTGG
>DAOTHC010000120.1:0-3576 GCA_035447465.1 Acholeplasmataceae bacterium | reverse complement strand
TGCGCGTCATGAAGCGGTCGATGTTGTCATTCGTCCTGAAGATATCGACATCGTCAAGAAGGGTGAAGGTCATCTGACAGGCACCGTTGATTCGATTGCTTTTAAGGGTGTTCACTATGAAATTGATGTGAAGACAAAACATCGTATCTTCACTATTCATACAACAGATTATGCAGAAGAAGGTACAGAGGTTGATATTCTGTTTGGACCTGAAGATCTTCATGTTATGGAGACATCCTAATGCAAGATTTGATGCAAGTTGCTAAAAAGAAGCGCAAACTTGAACACTATCTTTCAATCCCTTATTATCTTGTTTTAATTATCTTAGTTGTTATTCCCATTTTCTTAATGGTCGTATCATCCTTTCAATATGATAATCAAAGTGGTATCTTTCCTATCAGCTTTACATTGAATCATTATATGGATTTCTTAAAAGCTACTGCATTTGTTAGAGCGATGACATCTTCACTTTGGATTGCTTTAGCAACAACGGTTGCCACATTGCTGATTGGTTATCCTCTTGCTTATTTCATTACACATATGAAAGCAAGAACCCAAGTTACCATGCTCTTATTAATCAATGCACCGATGTGGATTAATATGTTATTAAGAGTGAGAGCTCTTGAACAAATTATCCGCATGTTCACACCTTTCTTAATTGATTCATTTGCTGGTGTTGTCATTGGATTAGTTTATATCTATCTACCATTTATGGTATTACCGATTTATGCTGTACTATCTAAGATAGATCCCAATCTTTTAGAATCAGCTGCTGATTTAGGAGCATCAAAAACAAAAACATTGTTTAAAGTGATTGTTCCCTTATCATTATCAGGTGTTTTATCAGGGATTCTCATGGTATTTTTACCAGCAGCAACCACGATCATTATTCCACAGTATTTAGCACCTTCACAAAACATTTACATGATTGGTACACTTATTGAAAAAAGCATTATCAATAACGGCCGCATTTCTTATGCAAGTGCGGTTGCCATCGTGTTATCTGTTGTCATTTTAGGTATTGTCTATTACATTAAAAAACTTGATAAATACAAGGGGGTTAACAGCAATGAAAAAGAAGTCTATTAACCTCTATCAAATTACTTTCTTAATCCTTGTATTTCTATTTATTTACGCACCTATCATCTCGATTGCAATCTTTAGTTTTAATGAAGCGAATTCATTGACAAGATGGAGTGGCTTTACCTTTGATCGATATATTGAACTTTTCACAGATCGTGAACTCTTCAATTGGTCAAATCCACGTGAGTCAATCGTATTTATGACGTTATGGATTGCAGTGGCTTCAACGTTTGTTTCAACTGTTATTGGTACTTTGGCAGCTATTGCGCTCACGCAAACAAAGAAGATATTTAGAGACATAACCATGACCGTGAACAATATACCGATAGTATCACCAGAAATTATTACCGCTGTTTCACTTTTAGTTTTATTTGGAGCTATGCAAATCGCGCCTTCCTATAACACCATGCTCTTAGCACATATTGCGTTTTCAACGCCTTATGTACTGATCACGGTTTATCCGAAAGTGAAAAGCTTAGATCCAAACATTGCTGATGCTGCTTATGACTTAGGAGCTTCACCCCTAAAGGCTTTAATTAAGGTTATTCTACCTCAGATTAAAGTTGCCATCATTGCAGGTGCAGCCATCGCATTTACCATGAGTTTTGATGATTTTATCATCAGTTACTTCGTAGCAGGCTCATCAGGAGATAAAAATATCTCAATTTATCTTTACACCAATCGTTTATCACCAAAACCGATTATCAATGCATTTTCAACCATCATCTTAGTGATTATCGGTGGAAAAATAACCTATGATTATTTCAAATCTGGTAAAAAAATGGAGGAATTAGAATGAAAAAAGGTTTATTTCTTGTGCTTTTATTCGCACTAATCTTTGGTCTTGCATCCTGTGACCAAGGCGAAACACTTCGCCTATATAACTGGGGTGAATATATTGATGATGCACTCGTCGAAGCTTTTGAAGAAGAAACGGGCATTCGTGTGAAACAAATCGCATTCGATTCCAATGAAGTTGCGATCACACAAATCAAAGGTGGTAATCAATACGATCTTGTGATTCCATCAGATTACGCGATTGAGCAACTCGCACTTGATGAATTAATTATTGAAATTAATTGGTCTAAAGTAACAACGTTTAATAAAGATACTGATGTTGCTGATGGACTTAAAAGTATTTTAGATGATGTTAAAAATGATGCTGAAGATAGTTTCGATTTATTGAAATATAGCGTCCCTTATTTCTGGGGAAATGTCGGTATTTTATATAACACTGAAACTGTTGACCAAGCAGATTTAGATGGATGGGATACCTTATTGCTTAGTGATACGTATAATATTGCTTTTTATAACAGTTCACGCGATGCCTTTATGCCAGCCCTCAAAGCAACTCAAGCTTCAACTATCAATCATCCAACTGTTCAAGAGTTTAATGCAGCAGTTAGCTGGTTATCAACTGGTTTAACAGCTGATGTATCTGTCATTACAGATGAAATCTTTGATGCCATGTTGGATCCAGCACGTTATGATATCGCAGTCTCTTACTCAGGTGATGCGAATTATCTCATGAGTGAAAATGATAAGTTAGATTTTTATGTACCTGAAGAAGGAACTAACGTTTGGGTTGATGGATTTGTTATCCCAGTAGGCGCTAATGAAGATTTAAGTTATGCATTTATCAATTTCATGATGGATTATGATCAAGCAAAACAAAATACTGAATATGTTGGTTATTCTACACCTCGTAAAGATGTGTTTGAAGAAATGATTGCTCCAGGTGGTTCATTTGTAGATTATCAATCCTCATATGATGTGCGTATTAATGACAATGACGAAGTTTATCGTTATAATGAAAATTTAAAACAACAAATGGATGCAAAATGGCAAGAAATCTTAGCTAATAAAGGCTTTGATCAAGATGAAGGATTAGGTACTTCAACACTGATTGCTATCATTGGTGTGGGATTACTTGTTGTAACGTCTGCTGTATTAGGTGTTATTAAAAAGAAGAAAAACCAAATCTAAAGTTGACGTGATGAGTTGATCAACAATTCATCACGTTTTTTCTTGCTTGTTCATGATTTATCAGTTACAATGAATGTGTCATTTATAAACAGCGTTCGATATATAAGACAATAAAAAGGATGACCCATGTATACCTTATCAAAAAAAGAGAACAAGCGAAGAAATTATATTCTACAAGGACCGCTTTGGAAAGTTATTATAACCATCAGTGCACCACTAGCTATTTACGGTTTATTTAACTACCTTTACGGTTTTTTTGATTTACTGATGGTGTCCCACATTGGAGGCAATGAGGTAGCAAGTGTCGTCTTTATTGATGAAATTAAAAATGCGATGATGGCTTTTGGAGCTGGGATTGCTGCTGGAGGAACTGTACTTGTTGCTAGACACTATGGTGCTGGTGACATTGATGAAGCAAGACGTCATGCAGGATCATCATTTTTGCTTGCTTTAACTGTAGCAAGCATCGTCTCTATCATTATGCTTGTTTTTGGTAAGGTCATCTTG
>DAOTHC010000119.1:0-3589 GCA_035447465.1 Acholeplasmataceae bacterium | reverse complement strand
ACCTAAGACACTGATATTTAATTCAGCACCTGATAGGACAAAGAACATGATAAAAATCGGTGATGTGATGAAATATAGAAGTCCGTTGACATCTTCTACTTTCGAGCTGACGTTACCAAACACAGCACCTAACATCATCGCTGCGAGTAATGGTGATGCATGTAACCATTCAGCTAAGAAGATGGTTAAGAAAATAATCACGATGGATAAACTGATACGGTTACCTCTACCGGTAAACCACTTACAACCTAATGTTAAGAGAATACCCATCACAGAACCAATACCAAGTGAAACAACAATTTCAATGAATGGATTAGCAATCTGTAACCAAAGTGGTGTTGTTGAGGCTGTATCACCTAAAGCATTTGCTACTGCAACGAAAATACCAAATAAGATAATGGCAACAGAGTCATCTAAAGCAACGACACTAAGAAGTGTTTCAGTAAATTTACCTTTAGCTTTATATTGTCTAACAACCATAATGGTTGCTGCAGGAGCTGTTGCTGCTGCAATCGCTGCTAAGACAAGTGAAAATCTAAAGTTAATCATGCTCATTTCACCTTTGATCACAAAGAATAAAATGATGGCAACTAATGTCACAAGGACACCAAATAGTGCTTCAAATACAGCAATCCAAATAGGTGTTGCACCTACACGTTTGAAATAAGAAATCTTCATTTCTGTACCAATACTGAAGGCAATAAAGCCTAATGCAACGGTTGAAATGATTGTGAAATCATGAATGGTTCCCTCAGGGATGACATTTAAGATGGATGGTCCTAAAATTAAACCACCGACTAAATATCCTGTCACATTGGGAAGTTTTAAGTATTTGGCTATTTTACCAAAAAGAAGTCCTGTGGCAATCAAGATGGCTAAATAGAGTAAGATCGTGGTGTTCATAAAATCATCTTCACTTCCTAACCCTTGTAACCCTTGATACTATCAATTGGTAATGTAAATGCGATACCTGTGTTAGGTTCTGATAAGTCGCCACCCACTTGTTCAATGACCTGATAAACAATATCTACTTGTTCTTCAGGTAATGCAAGCATAATGACTTTTGATTCCGTACGAGGCATATCTAAGATCGCTTTGAGTGATCCGAGCCATGGAATATCATCATTTCCTGCTAATCTTCTACCCATTCCGGTGGATGAAAAGATGGTAGCACCTTTAATTTTGTTCTTGCTTAATTCTTTTAAAAACTTGTCTAGATGTTCTGGTTTATTCATAACATAGAGCATCAATTTCATATTATTCGCCTTCCTTCACGCATTCAATCATACGCCGCTATGACATATTTGTCAAGGGTAAACTAACAAAAAAAGCCTTGCGGCTTTCTTTTCTAAATAAGTTCTATTTTCTAGCAAAACCAAGGGTACCAAACACACCACCAAGTGCATTAAGTAAATACGTTAAAATGTATAATACCGTATTAATCGTACCATAAATTTCAACATCACCAAGGCTAGGAACAAAGAGTTCTTGAACGATCAACATCGCAATCGCTAAGAATAACGTAATGGAACCTAAACGAAGCATAAAGAGTGAAAAACGTCCTGGTTTCTTATACGCATAGAGTACCCATAGCAAGAATGGAACAGCAACGGTAACACCTGGAATAATGTATTCTGAGAGTGCAACCAATTGGTCGAAAGGTCCTTCAATAAATCCTAAGACATTACCTAACCATGAAGGAGAATCAACTGCAATAGGAACTAAAACAGATTCACCAGCAAATGAGTTTTCAACAAAGAGGAAAACTAAGGTAACTGTGAGTAAGACTCTGAGGATTAAACCTCTTCGAATGGCCCATAGAATGAAAATTTGTCCAACAATTAAAGCTAAGACAGCATATTCACTTAAAAAGGCGTAAGGAGCAACAACATCGTTCACCATATCAGCAAAAGGTACGAGAGAATCAATAAAGGGCAAAGTCTGGTAGGTGAGAATGAGCTGTACAGTAAGGAAGACTGAAGAGACTAAGATGAGTAAAAATCCTAGCGTGCGTACAATCTTGCCAAAAGCCTTGTTATAAACACGTTTGTTCATATCAACACCACTTTCTCATGTATTTTTCTATTCAAGCATTATTTTATCATAAACTTAGTGATATGTTATCATTATTTATTTATGAATTGATATCTTTGTTGACGCTAAAGTCACCTGTAACGATCAAACCTTTTTTTCTAAAGATGAGATCAATTGCATAAACGAGTAAAGCAGATAATGCAACCATTAAGATGACTGAAAGCCATGCATTAAATGAATAATCCATTGCAACTAACGTTTGAAGTTGTCCAACTAAACCCGATGATCCCATACCTGCTCCAGCGCTTGTTGTCATTGTCTTAAAGAAGATGTAGAAAATAGGGCCTAATATAGCAGATGTGATAATGGTTGGCAACCAAATAATGGGTTTCTTTAAAATGTTTTTGAATTGGAGCATTGAAGTCCCAAACGCAATGGATAAAACCATACCAATCGAATTATCCTTTCTGGATTGAACTGCAAAACCAATCATTTGTGCTGTACAACCGATGACTGCTGCACCACCCGCAATCCCTGATAAGTTAATTGAAATCGCAATGGCTGCAGATGAGAGGGGTGAGGTGAGTAGCATCCCCATCACGACGGCAACAATAATTGACATTGGAATTGGCGCAAACTCAAAAGTCCACGTGATAAAATCTTGAATATAAAGAATGACATAACGAATCGGTGCACCGACTGCTAACGTCAAAAGGGTTGCAATCGCAATCCCTGTTAATGGAATTAATAAAATATCAACAGGCGTCTTTTTAACGAGTAATTTCTCCATTAAGACGATACCAAAAATCGTCACTAAATAGGTTTTAACAGGTTCACTTGCAGGAACACCTGTTAACATCGTACCATCAAACATGAGGGTAAAGCTTGAGGCAATACCACCAATAACACCAGCTACAACAAGTTTAAGTCCATTCATTTTTAAACTGATCCCAATACCTACACCAATACCAACACCCATCAGTGCAAATAAACGATCATAAATAATGACTGAAAGTAATTCTAAATCAAGTAAAGTACCAATTTGTTTAATGATGACACCAATGATTAAGGTTGCAAATAAACCATAAACCATCCCATTCATCGTTGTCATGATAAATCCTTTCACTTTTCTTTCCTTCATGAGCTCATCCTCGCTTTCGATGATATTTTAGCATGTATATGATAAATTGCAAGAAGATTTGAACCAAATGCTTTGAAGTATGAAAGATTTTCTTGAACCTTGTTTCATCAGCATAGTTCTTATAAACATATGGAATACATATACTATTCGTTGTTACTTTAATGAGGCTCATCGCTGTAACAAAAATGGCAGCCGAAGTATATATTGCCAAAACGTTCCAGTCAGTCAAATCTCTTATCACTATCTTTTCCAACATTGGAACTACCCAAAACATCGTCGTGCTCAAAGCAAACGGTAACCCAAATACAAGAAATTCTTTAGACTCGATTTTTTCGCCATCAGGATTAGCTTCATGTTTTACTTTGACTACGACTAGCACATTGATGGCTAATGCACAAACGACTCCAATAATTA
>DAOTHC010000118.1:0-3698 GCA_035447465.1 Acholeplasmataceae bacterium | reverse complement strand
ATGGGCATTGAAACATTGGGTTATGAGATTGCTACTGACATGATGGCAAGAGAATTTCGTTTTCCTGATGCAGTGATTGTGACCAATGCAGGTGGAGGAAATCTAACAGGTACCGCAAGAGGATTGAAAAAAGCAGGAGCGATTAACACAAAGATTATTGCTGCAAGTGTTGATTTATCAGGTTTGCACATGGCATCAGATTCTGATTTTAACATGAAGTCATTTACGACAGGTCATACAGGATTTGGTATTCCATTTTCCACATATCCAGATCGTAGTGATGTTCCAAGAAGTGCAGCAAGACCTTTAAGATATATGGACCGTTATGGTCTGGTCAATCAAGGATCTGTCTTTTTTATCACAGAAGCTCTTGCAGTTCTTGAAGGTATGGAAAGAGGTCCTGCAGGAAATACGAGTTTAGCTATGGCATTCAGTATCGCACAAGAGATGAAAGATACTGAGATCATCGTTGTACAAGAAACTGAATACACAGGTGCTGGCAAACATATGAATGCACAAATATCATTTGCAAGCGACCGTGGTATTCAATTAAAACTTGGGAATCCACTTGATGAAAGTCCAGGACATAACATCATTTTCCCATCGTCTGGAAGTATGCTAAAACACAAAGAACTTGATCTGAGATCATTGAAACTAAGTTATTTGAAACACTATAAAGAAGTGATGTTGTTTGAACAAGATCACATCTACTTAAGTGAAGAATTAAACACAACAGTAGATGAAATCAAACAATTGATGGAGGAAATCAATGAAGCAAAGAAATGATGATTACAATACACGAAGCGAACATTTAAAGAAGATGTCTGATCATGAATTAAAAGCTTATTTTGAAAAACTAACTGATCAGATCATCGATCCTTTACTTGATTTAGCCTATCGTTATACAACACCTGCAATTGAACGCAGTGTTTTAATGCGGATGGGATTCTCAAGTCTAGAAGCAAAAGCAATCACCGAGAAAATGATGGATTACCATCTCTTAGAACATGGTGCTGGGCATGTTGTTTTTAAATATGCTCAGTTACATAAATTAAACATGAGAGATGCTGGTTTAAAGCTTCTAGATACACATGAAATGGAAAAGATCGCGGAGGTTTTTACACATGAAGCCAACTGATAAACTCGATATTCGCGAAATTTTAACTGACTTAGAGCATTATCGTCCTAGACGTAGAGGTTGGATCTGGCGTGATAAAATGCCGATTGATTTAGGGCCATTTCACTATATTCAAGCAAGCCCTTCCTTAAAAAATAGTATTCCACTACCGAGTGCTAGACATTTAAATAATATTGATCCACAACCAGATTCAACGATTACAACTGAAATAGCTTCTGGTCGTTTTGAAGATGATATTAGAAGAATGAGAATGGCTGCATGGCATGGTGCAGATCACATCATGGTTATTAGAACTGCTGGCCAATCTCATATGGATGGATTACTCGAAGGAACACCCCAAGGTGTTGGTGGTGTCCCCATTACGAGAAAACAGGTTAGAGCACAACGTAAAGCGTTAGACATCATCGAAGATGAAGTCGGTAGACCCATTAATTATCATTCGTATGTCTCTGGTGTTGCTGGTCCAGAAATCGCTGTTATGTTTGTTGAAGAAGGGGTCAATGGTGCTCACCAAGATCCTCAATACAACGTTCTTTATCGCAATATCAACATGATTAGAAGTTTTGTTGATGCTGCTGAAAGTAAAAAGATTATGGCTTACGGTGGTTTAGCTCAAATTGATGGCGCACATAATGCAAATGCCACTGCAAGAGATGCATGGAAAGTCATGCCAGAACTTTTAGTTCAACATGCGATTAACAGTCGGATGAGTGAACGTATTGGTATACGTCCTGATTTAATTTGCTTATCAACAGTTCCACCAGCTGCTCCACCATCTCCTGATCTGAAGATCAATTTACCTTATGCGATTGCACTTCGTGAACTCCTTGGCAAATATAAGATGCGAGCACAGATGAATACGAAATATATGGATTCATCAACTCGTGAAGCAACTGTCACACATGTTTTGAATTTGCTTATTTCTAGATTAACGTCTGCAGATATTCAATCGACGATTACACCTGATGAAGGTCGAAATGTCCCATGGCATGTTTATAACGTTGAAGCACTTGATACTGCGAAACAAGCCATGATGGGTATGGATGATTTATTATCCATGCTTGAATTAAAAAAGACAGGATATCTCTATGATCAAAAGCGTGAGATTCAAGAAAGAGCTATCTTAATGATGGAAGAAATCATCAGTATGGATGGTTATTTTAACGCGGTTGAACAAGGTATGTTTGTTGATTCAGGACTCTACCCAGAACGCATGGGTGATGGCATTGCACGCAGTATCGATGGTGGTATCGGAGCCAATACGATTATCAAACGTGCATCAGATTATTTAGCACCTGTGACAGCTCATTATGGGTATAACAATGTGAAACAATACGATTCTTCCTGTGAAGATCATCCTGAAAAACTCATTGGTGGTTCAACATTCGAGAAACCAGAACTCATTCAATATATCGATGAACTTGATGAAAACGACAACGTCAATCATCGTTTAAATGATACTGAAAAATATCGTAAGACATCACTGATTAAACCTGAAGTACAGTGGTTAGGTGATGGCGTTGTAACGCTTGATCTTTTCTTCCCAACGGACATTAGAACCGCTGAAGCTGCAGCACTTGTAGTTGCTAAAAACATGAATCTAAGTCAAGCTGAAGTGATTCATAAAGAAGTCTTACACCCTGCTGAAGGAACGAGAATTCAGTTAAAGGGAACTGTCAATTTTGATATTGATACGAATGATTTAGTATTACCTGAAAAAGAAGATGTGTTAGAAGAAGAAGAGATCTTAGCATACGTTAAAGATCACCATATCAAGGTTGTCGCAGGTACTGGTGGCTCTGATGAACACAGTGTCGGTATGCGTGAAGTTCTCGACATCAAACATGGTGGCATAGAAAAATATGGTATTCATTATGAATATCTTGGAACATCGGTTCCAATTGAAAAATTCATTGATGCTGCTATCGAATTACATGCGAATGTCATTATGATTTCATTAATTATTTCACATGATGATATCCATTATAAGAATATGGAGAAATTGCATAACTATGCGATTGAAAAGGGTGTTAGAGATAAATTGATCTTGCTTGCTGGTGGTACACAAGTCACACCAGAACTTGCACGCTCTTATGGTATGGACCAAGGATTTAGTCGTGGTACGAAAGGACGTCATGTCGCTTCATTTATTGTGAAACGTATGAAGGAAATGTATGAAGATTGATGTACTTGTTGCAGAAATAGGTAGTACTACTACCGTTGTGAATGCGTTTATGATCCATCAAAAGCCGGTGGCTTTTTTGGGTCGTGGTGTTCATCAAACAACGGTAGACACCGATGTGAGAGAAGGTTTAAAAGGTGCGATCGAAGATTTAAAGAAGAACTTACATACAGATGAGTTAACCTATGATGAACTTCTTGCATCATCATCTGCAGCTGGTGGATTAAAGATCACAGTACATGGTTTAGTCTATGATATGACAGCGAGAGCTGCGAAAGAGGCTGCACTTAATGCAGGTGGCAACATTCACTTAATTACAGCTAACAGACTTGAAAAAGAACATATCGAAAAGATTAAACGTATCAAACCTAATATGAT
>DAOTHC010000117.1:0-3710 GCA_035447465.1 Acholeplasmataceae bacterium | reverse complement strand
TCAAGGTGCGCTTCATATTAATATCTCTAAAAATAATGCCATAAAGCGAATCATTTAACATCATGTCAAGTCGTTCAATAGCACCCATCGCTGCAATTTCTGGCATACATAAACCTGATGCATAATTAACAAGTTTTATGTATCTGTTTTCTTCTACTGATACGTGATCTAGTGCTTCACGCATTAATCTGAAGTTTTCTTGGGTTGCATAAGTACCACCAAAACCTTCAGTAGTTGCACCAAAAGGAACATAGTCTAATAAAGATTGTCCTGTACTTCTGATGACAGCGATGATATCTGCACCTTTTTTAGCTGCAGATATAGCTTGTTTGATATCTTCATAAATATTTCCTGTTGCAACGATCACATATTTAGCTGGTGTTGTCTTTGGTTCAGTTCTTTCAATCCAATCTTTACGAACTTCCTTCATACGATCGACTGTTGCTAAAGTTTTCTCAAAGAAAGGCATGAGTTCAGTCATATCTTTTTTGATGGGTAGATCGCGATAAATAGATAAGTCACACGATCCTAATGAGACACGTTTACTAATCTCCTGAGGTGTTTCATCATGATCTTGCATCGCACAGATCATATAATGTGCAACACCTTTTGATAAATCTGCTTTCTCAACGAGATGATCAATAACCGCATTGACTAAAGGTCTACCAAATTCATCTACTCCATCGATACCTAACAATCTTAAAATCGTTCTTTCAACGGCAACCGTTGTGTGTTGGTCAATAAAAGATTGTACATCATCAGCAATACCTTTTGCTAAGATACGACATTCTTTAATGACCTCTTTGTTTAAATTAAGTTTATTTTCCATGGTTACCACCTATCCTTCACATTGATGACATCAATATCTGTTATGTTTTTAAGTCGTGATAGAAAGATATCCTTGTCATAATGATCTCCTGTTGGTCTAAATGGATTAGCGGTCACAAGAATTAAAGGACATGGCTTTATCACTTCAACTTGAATATGTAATATATCAAAAGCATGTGCTTTATGATGATCGATCAAAAGTTTAGATGGATCATCACAGATCAATGTGAAATCTTTTAATCTTAAATCAATCATGACATTGAGCAATGCCTCTGTAAATGCACCCCTGACATAGATCCATTCTGGGTGCTCTTCCAACTTTGTTAATACTTCTTTGAAACTAGATGCTTTCTTCTGGTCAAGAACAACTTCTTCATGCTCAGCATGAATGATGATGGCCTGTGAATGAATAATGTCATATGTCGTTTTGGGGTATTGAAACGTATCAATGATTTGCTTAGTTTTAGCAACTGTTTCATCCATTGAGGGAGAAAAAGCTGCACCTGTCGCTAAGACAATACCACTTAGTTCCGTCATCGCAGAAAATGTTTTTCTCGATAACGCACCATCCACAAAAATTCTTCTGACATAATGCTTCATCATCAACAACAATTCATTCATTTCATGATTTGTTGTCGGACCAGCAAGCATAATCGTACCTTTTGATAAAATTTGAACAATATAAACTTTACCTAATGCTGTATGAAACTTGGTTTCTTCCATGATACGATAATCAGTTAAAGCATGATCTAAACATCCTTTTGCAGTTGCAACCACCATATGAGGATAAACATCGATTTTAGGTTTCGGCAAAAAATTAACTTGATCTAAGGTTTCACCATCAAGACCAATAGATGTTAATCCCAACGGCTCATGGTGAAAAACATCAATCATCGCATTGAGTGTAGTTGTTTTTCCTGTATTTTTTGCTAAACCAATGATCCCAATGGTTTGATACTGATTAAGACTTTTTATCATGAATAATGCGTTCCTTACGTTTTAACGATTCCGGTTCCATCGATATTCTATTTCCTTCTAAAAGACCACTTACACCATCAAGTTTCGCTTTTTGACAGTCTTCACAGTGACATTCTGATGTGTAATGTTCGGGTTCACTATAGGTTGTAATCACACCCTCATAGTTTCTTAAAACCACTTTACCTGGTGCTTGTGAAATCACATAGTTTGGCATCACAGGAATCTTTCCTCCACCATTTGGTGCGTCAACAACAAACGTGGGAACTGCTAAACCACTGATGTGTCCTCTTAAACCTTCAATAATTTCAATACCCTTTGAAACGCTTGTTCTAAAGTGTTCAATACCATATGATAGGTCACATTGATAAATATAGTATGGTCTAACACGAATAGCAATTAATGTTTTTACAAGTTTTCTCATGGTATAGACACAATCATTCACACCGCGTAATAAAACAGATTGATTACCTACAGGAATACCTGCGTCCAACAGTTTATCAATGGCTTTTTTGGATTCAGGTGTAATTTCATCGGCATGATTATAATGTGTATTCACCCAAATTGGATGATACTTCTTTAGAATACCAACGAGTTGATCCGTGATGCGTTGTGGCATAACAACGGGGGTTCTTGTGCCAAAACGGATCACTTGCACATGATCGATTTCTCTAAGTTTCTGAAGGATATATTCAATGCGTGAATCAGATACTAAAAATGCATCACCACCTGATAGTAAGACATCATTAATCTCTTCATGTTGTCTAATATATTCAATCGCACGATCAACATTATCCATCTTCATGTCAGCATCTTTTTGACCAGCAAAACGACGTCTTGTACAATGACGACAATACATCGAACACATATCCGTGATCAAGAATAGCACGCGATCGGGATAACGATGTGTCAAACCGGGTACAGGTGAGTCATGATCTTCATGGAGTGGATCGAGTAAATCATTCTTTCCTTGAACCATTTCACCACTGAATGGCACTGCCTGTTGTCTGATGGGACAATGGGGATTATCTGGATCAATCAGTGTTAAATAGTATGGGGTAATGGCCATTCTTAAATGTCCTAAAATATGATGTATGGTATCTTCCTCTTCTTTTGTTAAAGGAATGTACTTTTTTAGCTCTTCAGCACTTTTAATTCGATGAGAAGTCTGCCATTTCCAATCATTCCAGTCCTCTTCACTGACATGACCAAAAAATTTCTGTTTTCGTTCAAGATATGTTTCATTCAATTCTAATTTCATAGTGTATTTCTCCCTTAAGCGTATTTCTTCATAAATAATTCTCTAAGTGCTTGATCGTGTCTAAAAATAGCTAAAGTCGTCTCTGCATGATGTTTGGTATAACCATTACCAATCATCATGGTGACATCTTTACCTACACCTTCAGCACCTAAAGCAGCTTTTGTAAATGAGGTTGCCATACTAAAGAAGTAGACGATACCATCATCTTTAGTTGATAAAATCGATGTCATTTCTGTTGATGGTACGTTAACAACATTGATGGTTAAATCTGCCAATTGACTACCGGTTATAGCCATCATTTTTTCATAGACAACTACACTATTTAATGCGTTCTCCATAATGATGTCATCAACCAAATGTAAATCTCTTAAAAGTTTTGCTTGAGCTTCTTCGTTGACCAAACCGATTACTCTACCATGCTTTCCAACTTTTTTCTTAGCCATATAACTACACAGTACACCTGATTTACCTGCCGCACCGATGATAAAGACAGTGTCATTTTCCTTAGCAAGTTTCTCTACTTGAGCAGGTGCACCACAGACATCAAGTGCAGCTAAAACTAATTTTTCATCAAGATCATCTGGAATCACTGCATAAATACCTGAATCAAATAAAATAGCTTTCCCAGAAATGGTGACCTGTTCAT
>DAOTHC010000116.1:0-3725 GCA_035447465.1 Acholeplasmataceae bacterium | reverse complement strand
GGTCCAGCATCTGAAGATAAGCAAACGTTAAGACAACTGATCTTATCAGGTGTCAATGTTGTACGTAATAATTTTTCACATGGTGACCATGAAGAACACATCAAACGATTTCATTTAGTACATGAACTTAATCAAGAATTAGGTACCTATGTCGGTACCATGATGGATACCAAAGGACCAGAGATTAGAACACATCATTTCAAAGATGGTAAAGTTTTAATCAAACAAGGACAGACTGTGACAGTCTACATGGATGAAATCATTGGTGATGAAACCAAGTTCTCTGTTACCTATGCATCGTTATTCGAAGATGTATCCATAGGAACAACTCTCTTAATCGATGATGGCTATTTATCCCTTTTAGTCATCGATAAAAATCATGAAAATCGTACGCTCATCACGGTTGCTAAAAATACACATTTAGTGAAAAATCGTCGTGGTGTTAACGTCCCTAATACCGTATTAAACATGCCTTTCCTTTCTGATAAAGATATAGATGATATCAGATTTGCTTGTCAACATGACTACGATTATATCGCAGCCTCCTTCACCAGACGTAAGGAAGATGTTTTTGCTATCAGAGATCTTTTACAATTAGAAGGAAAAGATTATATTAAGATCATCGCAAAAATAGAAAATCAAGAAGGTATTAATAACCTTGATGACATCATTGATGCTGCAGATGGTATCATGGTTGCACGAGGAGACTTAGGTGTCGAAATATTTGCAGAAGATTTACCTCAAATGCAAAAGAAGATGGTACACCAATGCCAACAAAAAGGAAAACTGGTTATCGTAGCAACCCAAATGTTGGAATCGATGCAGCAAAATCCGAGACCGACACGAGCGGAAGTATCTGATGTCGCAAATGCAGTTTATGATGGTACAGATGCTACCATGTTATCTGGTGAAATGGCACAGGGTAACTATCCCATAGAATCGGTTGAATACATGGCTAAAATCACTGAAAAAGCAGAAAACCATGTTGATCATAGAAAATTCACAGAAGCTGCATTAACTGAAGGTGATCATCTTCTGGATGCTGTTTCATTTGCAGCCGTTCAAGCTGCGATTCATTATCGCGTGAAAGCCATGATTGCATATGGCTATAAAGCAACAGACAATCTATCTAAATATCGTTCGATCGCACCGATAGTTGGTGTCGTTGATTCGTATCATAAAGCAACATCCTTATCCCTATTTTATGGGGTCTTTCCTGTCATCGGTCAAGAAGAACTTGATAGAAGATTGAAAAGTTTAGGCGTTGTGAAAGGTGACACAATCATTGTGGTTCGTAAATATCATATTGAATTTATAAACTACTAACGAATGATGACGAAGAGCATCATGAGTTGATGCTTTTTTTATGAAATAAATCGTAAAGATTTGACATATTTCAAGTAAAATGAAACTGAAGGTTATAGGAGGGTCATAATGACAATCGCACTTGCTGGAATTGGACAAAACATTATGTTTGTCTTTGGGGGACTCGCATTATTCTTATTTGGGATTAATTTGATGAGTGATTCACTCAAGGCTGCCGCAGGTAGTAAATTAAAATCTATTATTGAAAAATCAACAAACACACCGCTTAAAGGTATCCTTGTTGGGATTCTATTGACGGTACTTATTCAGTCATCTTCGGGTACGACAGCATTAACTATCGGCTTATTAAGAGCAGGGTTAATGACATTGCCTCAATCAGTTGGTATTATTATGGGTGCTAACATTGGGACAACCGTTACAGCATTCATTATTGGTTTACCAATAGCTAAGTTCGGTTATATCTTTTTAGCGATTGGCGTCATTATGACATTTATTGGTAAAAAGAAAATTCACCATTTTGGTGGTGTTCTAGCAGGTTTAGGTATGCTGTTTGTCGGTTTAGAAGTAATGGGTTCAGGCCTTAAACCTTTAGCAAATACTGCAGAAGCTGAACAAATGTTTGCAGTGTTCTCACAGAATTGGTTCTTAGGAACGATTTTTGGTACCGTATTTACCGGTGTTGTACAATCATCATCTGCAGCGATTGGTGTCCTTGAAAAACTTTATGCACTCAATGCTGAAGGTATTGATACGATCACATTATCAGGTGCTATACCGATTTTGTTAGGAGCTAATATTGGGACAACTATTACAGCCTTCTTAGCTTCATTAGGTGGTAACACAGAATCTAAGAGAGCAGCGTTTGTCCATGTACTATTTAACGTTTTAATGGCTGTTGTCTTCTTGATTATTCTTAACCCATATCGTCATTTAATCATTTGGTTCGAAGAAACATTCTTAGAAAGATATTCAATGCTTTCAATTGCGTTTGCACATGCCTTCCAAAATGTCACGATGACTGTGATTTTATACTTCTTTATCAATCAGATGATCAGGGCAGCAAAATATTTTGTGAAAGACAAAGAGAAAAAGCATATTCCTGATGATATGTTTGACGAAAAACTGATTGATGAGTCACCAACCCTTGCCCTTGAAGTTGCGAAACGTGGCATTTTATCCATGGGGGCTGTCATTAAAGAATATTTTGATTTAGTTAAAAGTTATAGTTTTAAAGACAATAGCAATTTAGTCGATGAAGGTTATACGTTAGAAATGATTACGGATACATACGACATTAAACTTCATGACTACTTAATTAAAATATCGATGGCTGGTCTTGATAAGAATGACTCTGCTAAACTTTCAAGAGACTTAGATACCATTAAAGACTTTGAACGTATTGGCGATCATTTGACTAACGTCTTAGAATTCTTCAAAGAACGTTATAGTGAATCACAACTTTTATCTGAAGAAGGAACAAAGGATTTAACAGAGCTTTATGATGCTCTAGATGGCATGTTAACCGATGCATTAGAAAGCTTTAAGAATCAAGATGTTGAACTTGCTAAAAAAGTTGTTAAAACAGAAGATCTTATTGATGAACTTGAAGAAAAATTCAGATATCGTTATATCGAACGCTTAAAGAATTTAGAAATCACCTTTGTCAGAGCAGCGAACTATCCTGATATTTTAGCAAATCTTGAACGTATCGGTGACCATTTGATGAACATCGTCAGTTCAGTTATTGAACCGATGTATGTGCCACAGAGTGTGATTGTACCTAAACCACATGAACTGGATAAAGATGTTTAAAAAGTAAAAAAACGAAAACAACGATAGCTATATGCTGTTGTTGTTTTTTTATGTTTAAATCATCAAAAATCATCCACGCATCTTTCCTTGTGCTTTCATGATAGAGATGATAAAATAGTGGGGTATACGATATAAGAAAAGAGGTAGCCTATGTTTGTACTCAAAGCACCCTATCAACCTAAAGGTGATCAGATTAAAGCCATCGAACTGTTAAAACAAAACATTGATGAAGGCAAAAAAGAACAAGTCCTTTTAGGTGCTACTGGTACGGGTAAAACTTATACGATTGCTAATATCATTCAAATGTTACAAAAAAAGACATTGATTTTAGCACCTAATAAAACATTAGCTGGACAACTATATGGCGAACTTAAAGCCTTTTTTCCTGATAATCGAGTTGAATATTTTATATCGTATTATGATTATTATCAACCTGAAGCTTATGTGGTATCATCAGATACCTACATTGAAAAAGATTCGTCCATCAATGATGAAATTGATGAAATGCGACATGCAGCAACTTCATCGTTGCTCGATAATGATGACGTGATTGTTGTCGCATCCGTTTCATGTATCTATGGTATTGG
>DAOTHC010000115.1:0-3736 GCA_035447465.1 Acholeplasmataceae bacterium | reverse complement strand
TTAGCAAGTGATACGTTAATTGGACAGTTTAGATTGTTCATTGTCACACCGTTATCCGTCTTTTTAGGTGTCTTAATCTTATATGGCATCAATGTGATTGGTGGCATGTTACCCATTCTATTATTGTTAAGAAAAACACCAGCACAAATTTTATCTCAATATGACATTTAATTACTAATCAAGTTCATAGAAAAAGGAGCACTTCACAGATGTGAGATGCCCCTTTTTTATATGCTATGAATAGATGATACTATTCGCCACCGATCATTAAGGATTCAACATAAACGGATGGGCTACCCATACCAGATAAATCGAACTTAAGATCATTTGCAATACCTTTAACATGTTTCATCATGTCGAAGAAGTTACCTGATACTACAATCATTTTAACTGCGTGATCAAGTTTACCGTTGGTAATTTTTCTACCACTTGCTTGTAAACTGAAATCACCTGAAACGGTTTTAACACCTGCATGAAGTCCAACAAGGTCAGTGATATAAACACCATCTTCGATATCTTTAATCATATCATCAAATGACAAGGTTGTTGGTTCAAGATAGAGGTTGGTAGGCGAGATGCTACCATGGAATCCATTTCCTGTAGGTTCTTTTTGAAAAATAGATGCTGTTTTTAAGTTGTGGTTAAATCCTAGGAATACACCGTCTTTAACAACATCGCGTTTTTGACATGCGACACCTTCATCATCAAATGGAATTTTGAAGTGAGACTCAGGATGAAGTGGATCATCAATTAAATGAATGTTTTCTCCAAAAATTTGCTGTCCAACTTTATCTTTAAGTGATGTAAGATTTCGATAAGCAGCTTCACCAGAGAAGATTGAAGAGAAGACTTCGATGATATCAGAGAATTTTTCATTTGAAAAGACAACTGGGTAAGCTTTGGTTGGTATCGATTTACCACCTAATTTAGCAATACCTTGTTCGATAGTCTTAGATGCCATGTCATCGACATTGAAATCATTGAAATCTTTAACCAGTTTGATATCATAAGATGTTTTAATATCATCATCTTGTTTGAAAACACCAATGGCATATGCATATGCATAGGTATTTTGACGTGTTAAATGTAAGCCTTTTGAATTGATTAAGGTTGTTTTCGTATCAATTTCTTGATAGGTTGCTGTTTGAACTTGTGAAACAGATGGGTGTGTAAGAATCTTTTGTTCAAGATCTTTAAGTAAATCAATCTTTGATGTAACAGGAATAGCTGAGAAATCAAAACGTTCTTCTTTAACTTCTGGATATGATTTAGATCCTTCATAGATAATCGCTGGTTCAACAACCGTTAAAGCCTTTGCATTTTCAATTAAGCGATCAATCATATGTTCAACGTTTGTTAAACTTAAGTTTTCAAAACGAACCGTACTTAATTTACCTTGGTATATACCACGAAGTGTGACTTGTTCAACATCACTTTGAACATGACTATCAAGTTTACCTTGATAGACAGTAAGTGATAATGAACGATTGCGTGTAGCAAACACTTCAAGATCAGTTAACCCTTTTTGTTTACCAATTTCAATCCATTTTGTATACATTATTTCTTACCTCCTGCGCCACCGACTGTCATAGATGATACACGTATGGTGGGTTGTCCAACATCGACTGGAATAGAGCCAGAAACTGAACCACACATACCTTGTCCAAACTCTAAGTTATCTGCAACACGGTCTATCTTAAATAAGATATCTTTACCATGTCCGATAAGCATAGCGCCACGGACAGGTGTCGTGAGTTTGCCATCTTCAATCATGTAACCTTCTTGAACAGCAAAGTTAAACTCACCAGTTGCTGGTACAACAGTACCACCGCCTAGTTTCTTAGCGAAGAGTCCATATTTTGTATCTTTAATGATATCTTCAAATTTATCTTTACCTGGAGCAATAAATGTCGAATTCATACGTGAAGTTGGTGAGAATTTGTATGATTGACGGCGTGCAGATCCTGTTGGATCCATGTTCATCTTACGACCATTACGATAATCGATGAGGTAACCTTTTAAAATACCATTTTCAATGAGAAGATTATTTTGGGTTGGTTTTCCTTCATCATCAAAAGATGCACTTCCCCAAGCACCTTCAACATAACCATTATCATAGGCTGTAACAACATCAGAACCAATCTTTTCACCGATTTTCCCTACAAAAGGTGAAAGTCCTTTAGCAACAGCGGTTGCTTCAAGTGGATGACCACAAGCTTCATGGAAAATAACACCACCAAAGCCATTATGTAGGACAACGGGCATTACTTGTGGAACCATATCTTCAGCTGATAGAAGTGTGATCGCACTTTGTGCAACTTCTTGAGCTAATGCTTCAAAATCAATTTCTTCAAAAAGTTCAAAACCCATAGAACGTCCTGGACCTTCATAGGCTTGTTGCATATTACCATTTTCTTGAGCAACAGCCATAAGGATACCACGTGTGTGTGCTCTTAAGTCATTTTGGTAGATACCTTCTGAGTTGACGATGAGAACATTTTGTTCTGTTTCAATGAGTTGCGAGATAGCCTGTACGATTCTTGAATCGTATGACTTAATGATATTTGACAGTTTTTGTAAAATGGAAGTCTTTTCTTCTACAGGAACTGATCCCATAGGTTTTTTAATGACTGATTTGATTGGTTTTGCTTCTCCAAGTGGCTGAGCTTGTTTGATGTTGCCAGTAAATGATGCACGTAGGTTTTTAATGACCGTTAGTAAACTATCAAATGACACATCATTGGTGTAACCGTAGACTTCATCAACACCTAAGATAAGTCTGATGCCAGCTCCATAGGTATTACCTCGATCAATCTGTGTGACTTCACCGCTGGTGATGCGAATAACTTCTGTTTTGGTGTCTTCTAAAAAGATTTCAGAGAAATCTGCACCTGTTGCAAGTCCTTCATTGAGTAGTTGTTGTAACTCTTGTTTTGTTAACATGCAATGTCTCCCTTCATGCATTAAATCTATTGATTTATAATTTCATTATAACGAGTATGTAGATAATATCAAAAAATTAAGTGAAATTACGTAAATTATGTATCGTAAATGACCTTAAATGACGTTTTATGTTGTGATATGGTACATGTTCCACTTTAGGACATCTTGATATCCTAGCTTGCGAGCAATGTGTGCAGATACATCATTTGCTGCATCCCAGACGGGGTGGTATCCTCTATTTAAGCATTCTTCAATAAAGCAACTTACAAGTGTTGTACCGATGCCTTTTTGACGATAATATGGAAAATCATCATAACCAACGCGATATGAAACTTCGATATTTTCTGGATCATCAATCGGATAATTGGTGAGAGCAAACCCGTGAATAACATCTTTATCATTGACCAATGCTAATCCAAAACCATGTTCAAGAAAATCAACGTGTTGATAAAAATGGTTGATGATTTGATCTTTGATCATGCCTTCTTTAAGGTGTTTTTGTTCAATAGGAACAATCTTCAACTCAGGTGGTAATGGTTTTCGTAATGATTTAAGATGATCGATTGATAGTTTTGAATCATCAAAACGAATTCTAGGGAATGTCTTAAAATGCTCGTCATAAAGTTTGGTTAAAAAGTAATCCCATGAAGCGTTTGGAGAGATGATCCAAGCACCTGGACCCATGATGGTTTTAATAAATTCTTTTTCAGAATCTAAAGGATCTCCTAAAAGGATAAAAGCAGGATTGACATATAATATAAGAGTTTTTGGGTGTTCTAAGTTATCAACGTAA
>DAOTHC010000114.1:0-3786 GCA_035447465.1 Acholeplasmataceae bacterium | reverse complement strand
ATGAAGATCCTCTAGAAGTTAAAAAACTCATCGCCTATATCCCAGACAATCCTGATATCTATGAATCTTTAACAGGTTTACAGTATTTGAACTTTATCTCAGATGTTTTTGAACTTGATGAAGAAACTAGGGAAAAGGAAATTGAGAAGTACGCGACACTTTTTGAAATAAGAGATGTGCTTAACAATCCAATTTCATCTTATTCACATGGTATGAAACAAAAGCTCGTCATCATTAGTGCACTGATTCATAAACCATTAGTTTTCTTACTGGATGAACCTTTTGTTGGTTTAGATCCAAAAGCAAGCTTTCAGTTAAAAGAAATCTTCAAAGAGATGTGTAGTCAAGGAACAGCTATATTCTTTTCAACACACGTGTTAGAAGTTGTTGAAAAGTTATGCAATAAGGTTGCCATTATTAAACAAGGTCAAATTGTAGCCTCAGGAGATACAGCATCCATCATTAAAGATCAGTCGCTTGAAAGTATCTTTATGGAAATTCAAAAGGAATCCTAATGTATCTCACATTGGTTAAGTTATTTTTAAAGGAGAACATCTCCCTTAAGCGACTGATGGGGTTTGATGTTAAGCAGTCTAAGACAAAAGCAGTTTTAATTGGTTTAGCGATTGTATATGCATTAGTTGTATTTATTGGTGCATTCGGCTACATGTTTTTTGATTTAGGTCGTATTTTAAATGAGATGGGTCAAGCAGAAATTTTGATTAGCTTTTTGTGTATCTATACGTTAGGCATGTCATTCTTTGTCACACTACTTAGAGCAAGTGGCTATCTTTTCTACTATAAAGACTATGAACTTTTAGCACCACTCCCACTTCATCCTAGAACGGTACTGATGGCTAAGATGACGGTACTAATGATCTTGTTATATTTAACATCATTCATCTTTACGCTACCCATCATGTTTTCATATTTCTATTGGACAGGATTTAGTGTACTCGGTGTCATTTACTTTTTAATCGGTTTTATCTTTATTCCACTCATTCCTGTGGTGATCATCAGTTTATTATCATTAGGTATCGCAACCTTAACAGCAAAATTAAGACATTCTAAGCTGATTAGCATTTTATTGATCTTCGTGATTATGATTGGTATTTTAATGATCAGTTTCTCAGTCAATGATGTTGAACAAAATCCTTTAACAGGACAAGTAGATCTTTTTAAAGGAATTGCAAAGGTTTATCTGCCTTTCGACTGGTTTAGAATCGCAGTTAATCAACAATCGATTGTTCATCTGTTATATCTTGTTTTAGCAAATGGACTCATCTTTGGTATTTATGTTTATCTTATTCAAGGTTTAGTTCACAAAACCAATCAACGTGGTGTCAGAGTCAATATTAAAAAAACAGTTGGTGCACTCAAATATCAAAAGCATTCACATATCACGACTGTGGTATTAAAAGAGTTTAAACGTTTCTTTGGATCAACGATTTACGCTGTGAATGCAGGATTTGGTCCTGTTATTCTCATGGTAGCATCCGTGGCTAGTCTTTTCTTTCAAAGCCAGTTAGAATCGATTTTAGGTGAAGCGATTGGTACAGAAAACTTACCTATTGAGATTATGATTTTAATTTTAGTCGGCTTTTCATTAGCTATGACCTATACGCCTGCAATCTCCTTAAGCTTAGAGGGAAAGAACTTTTGGATGATGAAGAGTCTTCCTATTCAACCTAAAAAAGTGATGTATGGTAAGATCATCTTCAATTTATGTTTGATGGTTCCAATTGGACTGATCAGTATCGTCTTGTTTGGTATATCACTTAAGATTTCACTTGTTAATCAACTCGTGATGATGTTATTAGTTGTTTTATTCTCATTAGTCATTTCATGTTTTGATGCCATTGTTAACTTATTAACACCTAAGTTTAACTATGTCAATGATACTGAAGTGGTTAAACAAAGTGCTGGTGCACTACTTGCCATCTTTGGTGGATTTGCTATCATGGCAATCAATGGTGTCGTTTATTATTTCATTAATGATTTATCAACAGAAATTTTGGCATTCTTAGCGATGGCACTCATCAATACGATTATGCTCATACCGCTTCTTTGGGTACTAGAGAAGAAGACAGATTCAATCTTTAAGAAACTACGTGCTTAAAGATTTTGAATGGGTCATATGTTGATCATAACTCAAAAAACAAACGATCATTACATATAAACGATTAATTTGCTTTAGAAATATGTCGCACCACTTGAAATCATTATAGGGAGGTAGAAAATGAAAAAATTAATCTTCATTTTACTCATAGCATCTTTTCTCGTCTCATGTCAAAAAGAAGAGACACTTCAATTACATACGCCTACAAATCTCAGGATCTATGAAGATATGGTTTCATTCGATTCTGTGTTTAACGCTACAAGCTATGTCATTGAAATCAATGGTGAAGAAATAGAAATCACGGATACCTTTTATCCACTTGTTGGCTATGGAACATTTAATGTGCGTGTCAAAGCTAAAGCAGAAGGTTATCTCGATTCAACTTATACACGGATCTCTTCATTTGTGTGGTTAGATGATTATCAAGATGTAAGTTTGAACTATAGTATTCATCGAACAACTGATCTTTTCATCTATGATTTTAATGAGATGACCTACATGATATCACTCGTTAGTCGTGATATATTTATTGATCGACAAGATTATTATCTAGATGATGATAAACTCTATTTTACATCTGATTATCTTCAATCCTTATCACTTGGAAGTTATACCTATGAAATTTATGTGTCTAAAGGAAAGTTTAACATTACAATAACGATTATTGATACAGATTTACCTTATATCACATCACATAATACAGTGACTTATAATAATCAAGATCTCACATTCTTATTTGAACTTTTTGGAGGATCAATTACGAGTCTTTCAGGAAATGACATATCGATTGCAGATTACACCATTATTGGAGAAGAACTCGTCATTAAAAGAGCATATATCAATCAGTATTTTATTTCAAACCCCGAAGAAACATCATTAAGTATTAAATATAACCTACAGTTAGGTAATTCATTTGTCTTCGGTTATCTTTTTATTGAAAGGGAAGAAGGGTAAAACCTTCTTTTTTATGTAAAACTTTCACGATTCTCCCATTCTTTCCCATTTCTTGTCTTATAAGACAAATCATAGTATAATAAACCCTAAAGAAAGAGGTATATCGATATGAAATTTAGTGACTTTAAGTATGAACGTCCTGATTTAGATAAAGTCAAGAAAAGCCTTGAAGAAAAGCTTGCTTTAATCAATACAGGCCATGCTCTTGAAACAGAAATTAAAGCTGCTTATGATATCTTTAAAATCAATGATGATTTGGATACATTGGGTAACTTAGTAGGTATTAGAAACAGTATTAACACAACCGATGAATTCTATGAAAAGGAACAAGAATTCTTCGATGAAAACATGCCTGTTCTTCGTCAGTATGAACAAATGTTTGTTGAAAAACTATTAGATTCTCCACATCGTGAAGGTTTAGTTAAAGAATTTGGTTCTCTAATGTTTGAACGTGGCGAACTCGCAAGAAAAACATTTAAACCAGAAATCATTCCTGATCTTCAATTAGAAAACAAATTATCAACTGAGTACAGCAAACTTCAAGCATCTGCTAAAATCCCATTTAAAGGTAACATTTATAACCTTTCACAAATGGCACCATTCTTACAAGATAAAGATCGTGAAACACGTCATCAAGCTCAACTCGCGGTTTCTAAATTCTTTGAAGATAATGAAGCACAGTTTGACCGTATCTATGATGATATGGTTAAAGT
>DAOTHC010000113.1:0-3830 GCA_035447465.1 Acholeplasmataceae bacterium | reverse complement strand
AGGAAAGAAAAGATAATCAACTTCAAGATCTCGTATATCATAGAGGACTTGGAACCCATTGGGTACGTACTTAATCGAGTATGTTCTTTCGCCTTCTTCATTAAGTTTACTTTCTGGATGATAGATACTCATCTTGTAATTGTTGATGGTTGCAACCGCACCTGTGTGATTATAATATGTGATTTCAAGTGTTGATTTTTGTTTTTCAATCGCTGTTTGTGTGATCGGTTTAAGTGGATTAGTTTCCCATGGATCTCTTACGGTTGGGTTAGATTGCCAAACATAACCGGTTTGTTTATCAAGAACGTTAAAATAGGAAGTCGTTTCATCAAGGTAGAGTTCATAACGACTATTTGAGGTGACTAAACGATTAGTATTGGACAACTCCATCGCATCAACAAAACCTGTTTCAATAAAATTGATTAAATCAGGATTATCAATTTTATCAGCTTTTTCCATGTTGAATAAAAAGATATAACCTGAAATGATACCCACTAAGAGGGTCAATAGAATTATTTTTTTCATCATGCCCTCCTAATATCTCAGATTCAATTCTCGATAAATCGATGCGATAAACGAGATGAATTGCTGAATCAAATCAAAGAATAGTAACCCGATAAACATCATGACGGCCATGGCTAAAAAGGTTGCGATAAACGCAAGAATCGTTTTACCTAAACCGTATTGATGAATATTCAAGATACCCATAAATAACATCCATGCAGCAAGCACATAAGCAATGCCCATGATGAGTGTATAAAATGCCATTTCTTCTAATGTTAAGAAGTTCGATAAAATAACTGCTGGATAACCAATCACAATGATGGGGAATAAAGCATAACCTGTCACCATCACGATTTCTTTGAACTTACCTTTGCCTTCCATGAGCGTAGTCACAGACCAGTTACCTACGGTGAATAAGAAAACCAAAAGAGCAACTGCAAAGATTTCTTGAAGCGAATTAAGCTCAATCGGATTATTTGGGTTAATCAAAATACCTTCGTATTGAAATTCAAAGATGCGGAAAACTGCAAATAAGAAGATAAATATGACAGCAACCTGCATCTTCCCTTTTCCATAACGTTTAAACTCTTCGTATCCATCAAATGGATGAAAAAGAATCTGCTTTGGAAATGAGAAAAAATTAAACCAAAATGCTTTGAGTTTAGTCTTCATAAAGGATAGAACCTCCTTTACGATATGTTTTTCTTAACTTAAAGTATGCTAACGTTCCACCTAAAAGAACAACAACCAGCATGATATAGCCAAAGTTATCTTTAATGATAGCATTGCGATAGCCTTTAAATGCTTTTGAATAATAATAATGATCATGTCCAAGTTCAAAATACGTCATGGCTTCTTTATAGTTACCTTCACGTAGATAGAACTTACCAATACCGTTATATGCGATTTCATAATTGGTATTAAGTTTAACTACTTGTTCCCAAATCATTGCTGCATCTTCAAAACGGCCTTGATCATGAAATGCGATTGCTTGATTGACTGCACGGCCAAAGTCAGTTAGTCGGTAAACAACAACCGTACGTGACTTTCTATCCAATACAAGTAGATCATCACCTAAGTATCCTAAGGCTACACCTTCTTGGAACTTATCGGACTGAGAGCCTTCATCACCATTGATGTAAAGAAGATTTCCTTCTGAATCATAGGTGAATAGACGTGATCTCTTTTGATCTAATACGGTATAGATACCATGATCAGTTGAAGCGATATCAACGAGCAATGATGGACCTGTTACAACATAGTTATTCATACCCACCATAAAATGTACATCTCCCATAGGGGGATGATAACCATTGCGTTTAATGACATCAACACCTTTCGGATTGATAAGCTGGATGGTATTTTCTGCTTGATCATTAGATGGCTTAGATGTCGCATAAATAAAACTTCTATCATCAATTTGTACAGAGGTGTACTCCGTTGGTAAAAAGAGTTTTAACTGAGCGATTTGAGCTTCTGTCATAAGTGATCTTCTAAATATTTCCAAAGGTGTTAAAGCAACAGGGTTGACCCCTGTAAACCGATTAAATGTGCCATCGGTATTGATTTCCATAATACCTTCATAAACGTTTTTAGCAACCACATACATACGTTGTGTGCTATCTACAGTAATATTTCTTGGTTCGAATTGAATCGTTTCAAATGTGGGATCATCCATATCAAAAAAGATATCAACAACCTCAAAGTCGTGATTGAGTTTAACAATACGATAGTTACCTGTATCAGCGATATAAATGCCTGAATCTTTCACATCGATACCATAGGGTGATTTTAAAGTGACATTAGGAAACTCTGTAACGCCCTCTGAAGATAACTTATTAATATAACTTTGTGTCAATTCAAATGTGTTTCGTTCATCAACTTTAGCAAACTCGTGATTGATGACAATCACTTTGTTTTCTACTGAATCCACCATATAAATCTCTTGATTATAAATGACGAAATCTTCAGGTGATGATAATTTGGTTCCCAAGGTTTGCGCATTGAAATAAGCTGCGTAGGTCATGCCCGGAGCTGAGTGTACAACATCACCATAATAGGAGTAGTTGTATTTGATGGATGCAAATTGTAGGGGTAACGTGAATAGAAATGACACGATGAAAAACAATTTTGTCATAGAAACACTCCTTACTTCATACCGGAATGACTAAATGTCTCGACAATGCGTGACTGTGATAAGATGAAGAATGTGACTGGAACAATCATCATAATGAATGAGACTGCTGCAATCGTACCTGCACGTTCAATTGAACCTTGTGCAATCTGTCTTAAAGCATAAGAAACAGGTTTTAATTCTTCACTGAAAATGAATGAGCCACCATCCGTTGTCCATAAACGTTGGAACAATAAGATGATCAAGGTTAACCATGCTGGTTTAACCAAAGGCATCACAATTTGGAAGAATATACGATATTCACTAGCACCATCAATCTTAGCTGATTCGATCAGTTCATCAGGAATTTGTTGCATGAACTGCTTCATCAAGTAAAGACCGAGTGATGATGCAATAGCTGGCAAGATAATTGCGAGTGGTGTATCGATCAAACCAATTCTAGAAATAATAATATAGTTTGGTGTTGCTGTAACCTGGGGTGCGAACATCAATGAGTACACAACAAGTGTAAAGATCAGATTTCTTCCAGGAAACTTATACTTAGCAAGCGGATACGCACACATGGATGCGATCAAGACATGCCCAACTGTACCAGTTGCTGTAATTAAAATCGTATTAAAGAAATATCTTGAAAAAGGAATCCATGAATTACCAATCAATTCAGTTAAATCTCTGAAGTTATCAAATGTGATATTTCTTGGGAATAAGCGTGGTGGAAATAAGAACAACTCATCAAGTGACTTAAATGCATTGGATACCGTCATGATCAGTGGGTACGCAGAGAATGTACCAAAGATGAGGAGTAATAAGAATAATGCTGCATCACCCCAACGCGAACGGTTTAATTTCCGTTTTTTCTTGAAATTCAACGTATCTTTTAATCTTTTTTGAAAGGTTTGTGTCATCTTATTCACCCACCTTTCTTAAAATACTTCTGACGAGTAAGTTAGCACCCATCATAATCAAGAATAACAATGTTGCAATCGCTGATGCATATCCTAACTCAAATCGGGTAGAACCATAGTCGATCAAATGTGTAACAATCGTATGACCTGCATATTGCACGGATGGGAAACCTACCAGTTGCATCGATACTTCTGCAATCGCGAGTGATGTAGTAATCTGCATGACAGCACCAAATAAGAGTTGTGGTTTCATCGATGGTAACGTAATGTACCAAAGTTCTTGCCAT
>DAOTHC010000112.1:2769-3834 GCA_035447465.1 Acholeplasmataceae bacterium | reverse complement strand
ATCGCTGCACGTCTAGCTTTGAATGAACCCGAAATGTTTTGTGATTCATCTTTAAGAAAGATGCGTGCACCATGGCCAGGTTTTGCAAACTTTCTAGCGTAAGCTGATAATCTTTTTAATTCAATCATGGGAGTTTGCCCCACGTTATTTTCACGTTGAATACGCATAACATCTTCAAGAGTATAACCAGAAGATGCCATCATCTTTTCATAATCAAATCCGATTCCAGGATACTCAAATTGTTCATAATCGAGACGGAGCGCATTTTTCATGATATCTTTCTTTTGATCCATGACAGATTGATAACTCATGATAAGTCCTCCGTTTCATCAAAAATAATGTTTCTAATATCACTTAGAATGGGGACATAGTGACCAAAACCATGGGCAAAATAAGGTTCTTGTGACATCAATATGCCCGTTTCAATACGTTTGGTTGCTGTTTCTATTTCAACGACATCACCAATTTTAGCTTCTCTTAATAAACGACCACGAATACGCATCTCAAAAGGGACACGCATGGTATCCTTAGGTAGATTTTGTGATCGTTCATGAGCTGGTAATATGACACGATAAATTTCGACATATGTCAATGGCTGAATCATGCTTCTTTCCTCCCTTACACATAAAAAAAGGAACTCATTTCTTGTAAGCGCTTACCTATACATAGAATAACATTTTTATGTCATTTTGTATAGAGCAACCGCACAAATAATAAGAAAAAAGGAAATCTTTTTATAGATTTCCTCAGAAATTAGTCGCGATCCAATAAATCTCTCATATCGCCTAAGATAGCTCTTGGAACCGGTAGATCAATCATGGTTTTTAAACCGGGTTTAGCATTTAAAACATGGGGGATCATATTGACACACATCGCAATCGTACCAATACCGCCATTCACTTCAGGTGTAATCGCCATATGAATGTTAGGTGTACCCTTTAAGTTGATATAGTCCCCTGTCTGAGTACCTTCCAATTCGGGTTCGATTTGTTGTGGGTGAATCATATTGATAAATACATCACCATTAACAAGACCTTGTCCTGTCATATTGATACCTGCTAAATG
>DAOTHC010000112.1:0-2669 GCA_035447465.1 Acholeplasmataceae bacterium | reverse complement strand
TAAATACATCACCATTAACAAGACCTTGTCCTGTCATATTGATACCTGCTAAATGGCCAGCTTCTGCTTCGCCGTATGGACTCTTGCGATAAACAGTTGTAATAATAGGTTCCATCTGTTGCGTGAAATCATCAAGTTTAACACCTAATGCATCAGAGATCATGGAAACAGATTCTTTAAAACCAACATGACCTGCGAGTTCACCTTCTGCAACGCGGTGATGATACTCATCTAACGTGATACCGACACCTTGTTCATGCATCACAGTGGGTCCAAAAGGTGAGAGCGAATTGACACGTTTCGCTTCAATATGTTTAACATCCACCATCGTTCCTGTTAAAGCAACTACAAGTAAGTCCATGATAAAGCCTGGATTGATGCCCGTACCTAAAACTGTGACACCAAATGCTTTCGCAAGATGATCAATTTGTTTAGCTAATTCAGGTTCCGAAGCCATGGGATATGCCATTTCTTCAGCAGTACTGATGACATTGATCTTATGTGTAACAACCTTTTTAATTTTATCAAAAGCACCTTTAACAAAACTATCTGTACAAAGGAGTACAATGTCAGCTTGCTGGTGTTCTAAAAGTAAGTCGATTTGATCTGATATAAATACTTTGGGGTGATCCGAAACCACTTCTAATACATCGGTAAAATTGCGTCCAACGATACCGGGATTAAGATCACAAATACCAACGATTTCAACACCTTTTTTCATGAGTAACATTTTCGCCATACCGCGACCCATGGCACCAAATCCCCAAATGATAACTTTTATTCTATCCATAAATTTGCCTCCTATTTCACTTCATCAAAATAACGCCCAACTGTAAATAAGAAATCCGATAGACGATTAATAAATGCTAGTGTATATGTGTTGATGTCTTGTTCATCCGCTAACATTACCAATTCTCTTTCAGCTCTTCTAACTGTCACACGTGCTAAGTTAAGCCATGATGCAGCTTTTGTTTGATCAAGTTTGATAAATTTTTTGAGTGGTTCAAGAAAAGAATCGTAATAATCAAGACGATTTTCTAACCAGACAACATGTTCTTCTGTCGTGATTTTCTTTTCAGGATTATTAAGTGCAATTTCATAAGCAATTTGGAAAAGTCTTTCATGAATTTCATCCATATCATGTAAGACTTCAGGTACTCTCATGTAATGTTTTCCCATTATGATAAATGCCATAGCTTCATCAATAGTACCGTTGACATGAATATGTAAATCGGCTTTACTAACCCTTTTATTGAATAAATCTGTTTGACCTTGGTCTCCACGTTTTGTATAGATTTTCATGTTTATTCCCTCTTCTTTTTCTTCTTTACTTTTGGTGCTGGTAATTCTTGATACGTCATGTCAATTAGCTTCATCAATGTGATGCGATCATCTGTATTTTCAATCAAAAAATATGGTTTTGACTTGTCATAGAATTTCTCCATCACAGGATCTACAAGAAAATCCCTTCCAGCTTCTGTCGGTTTGATAAAGCACTTGTTATCAGCAAGTACACCTACCATCTTTTCATAGTAGAAAAGACCATATTCACCAAACATTTTTTTGAGTCTGATGTGACCTAAATCTCTTAATTGATCTTCAATGTAATCTTTGAAATCTTCAGATGTCATGTGCATCTACCTTTCCAGAGTAACCTTGTAACCATACAAATGCAATGAGCCAACCTAATAGTTCTATTGCAATTCGCCATACTGGTAAAACGGTATAAAGAATAACCAACATAACAAGTATTAAAGCATGTAACATATGAATCAATTTTAGCTTTCTCTCGCGAGATAAAAAACCGTGGATCCACATAGCAACAAGAATAGATGTGATTGAAACACCATACATCAACTGATAGTTAGTCATTTGATATCCTAAGACCGTACTATCTAGTTCAACTTCTTTACCGTACATGCCAATTAAGAACATCGAAAGCCCAAACACACATAGTGTGTATGCCGTTGATTTTGATAAATCGAGATATCGATAATGCAACATCGTGATGATCGTAATCAGTAAACCTGAACTGATCCATGCCATATTGATGATCCAATTCCATCCATATGGCTCACTGCTTAGCTTATAAAATGTCATCTCTTTAAGTTGAATGGATTGACTTCCAACAATGATGGCTAGTAATACGATGATTATCCAAAGAACTGCAGGTATACTATATACCTTATTTTTTAGGTGATACTTCATGAATACTCCCCCATTCAGTCATGATGTATAGTTATATTTTACCATACTCACGTGAACACATTTTTTATCTACGTACTTTGATTTGTTTTTCTTTTAACAGTTGAACAGCAAATGATGCTACATCATAAGCATATTTCTTAGGACCAAATCCTGCATCATATCCAAGTTCCTTAGCAAGCCCGTGATGAATGCGAGGTCCCCCAATGATGACAATAAAATCTTTACGTTTATTTTCCGCTTCTAAAAGTTCAATAAATGCTGTTAGATTTTCGATGTGTACATCTTTTTGTGTCACAGTTTGACTGATTAAGATGACATCAGCTTTAAGTTCAATGGCTTTTTCTAGTAAGACTTCATTATCGACTTGTCCACCCAAATTATAAGCTTTAATCCCTTTATAGCGTTCAAGTCCATAATTGCCATTATAACCTTTCATATTCATAATGGCATCAATTCCTACC
>DAOTHC010000111.1:0-3907 GCA_035447465.1 Acholeplasmataceae bacterium | reverse complement strand
GCCACTTGTCAGATCTAAAGGATATACCTTTGAGTCATATGAAACCGATGATGAGCTCATCAACCGGATCAGCACTGCAGCACGTGATTTAGCTAAACAATATCCTGATCAGTCCATTCTATTGGTTGCTCATTCCCATGTCATTAAAGCTTTAATGATTTATGCACATCCTGATACGTATACATTTGCAGATCTTATTAAACATGCTGATGTTATCTCATTTGACATCACAGATGACCACGTACGTGTCATCTTATAAAAAAAATAAGGCTTATTCAGCCTTATCTACAAGTTTTTGATTAATGATATTAAACATCATATCAGCGACCTCTGAGGTCGTTTTTTCTTTAATGGATTCATAAGGTACTAATGGATGAATGGTGACATTGATTTTGGTTACACGCCAAGGTGCACGATGCTTAATAAGCGTATTTCCTTGAATGCTAACAGGAAGTAAGTTTGCTCCTGCCTTCATGGCAACACGGTAAGCACCAGCGCGCATCGCAACCATTTTTTCATCATTGCGATCCTTAATGCCACCTTCAGGGAAAATGGTCATCGCCATACCTTCTTTGATCACTTTAATCGCATCAACCATCGCTCTTGCTGTATTTCTATCACTGGAACGATCAATAGGAAATGCTCCAATATATTTTAACCATAAACCAATCATCGGTGCTTTATAAACACTCATCTTAGGGGTAAATGTTACTGGTCTTTTCATAAATTCAAAGATGATAAATGGATCAGCGTACGACTTATGATTAGCATAGATACATAGCGGACCATCTGCAGGAATATGTTCTTTTCCTTCAACGACGACATTGAGACGCATAAAGAAAAATGTTAACCAATGTCCAGTGCTTCTCGTAACATAGTTTTTATAACGATTGGTAATTTTCGAATACTTCAAAAATGGGAAGTGTAATATGATGACGATAACCGTGAGTAAAAAGCTAGCTACAGCACCTGTGATAAACCACAAGATGAGATAATAACCGCCTAAAACATAAGTTGTCATGAGATATGTATAAAGTCCCCAAAAGAGTACGTAGAGTATCGATATCATGATGAAATCCTTTCATAAACAGCGAAGATAA
Organism: Acholeplasmataceae bacterium; assembly: GCA_035447465.1. Lineage (GTDB taxonomy): Bacteria > Bacillota_I > Bacilli_A > Acholeplasmatales > Acholeplasmataceae > Peloplasma. Next base: position 2,807 of record DAOTHC010000111.1, on the reverse strand, counting down.
GTCCTTCTTCTACCTGTTTATCAATCAGTTTAAATGATGTTAAATCAAATTTCGGAAAATAAACATTGCCTTGATGTCGTGATAAAACATAGGTGATATAAAGCCTATCAGCATATGGAAGTGCTAATTGATAAATCGTTTTTCCTCCGATGACCATGATATCTTCTTCAATCGTTTTTAGAAAACCATGAAGATCTTTAACTAAGTGTGCATCGGGATAGCTTGCATCAACAAGATTAGCTACATAAATTTTACCAAAAGGTAACGGCTTCGTCTTATAATAACCTTTCAAAGATTGATAGGTCATATCACCCATTAAAACTGCTTTATTTTTTGTTTGTTGTTTGAAATAATTTAAATCTTTTGGATAGTGCCAAGGTAGCACATTGTCTTTACCGATGAGCCAGTTCTCATCCATTGCCCAAATTAGTGAAATCATACGGCTACTTTTCCTTTGATAGCGGGATGAGGATGATAATCTTCTAACGTAAAATCATCAAACTTAAAATCAAAAAGTGATGTTACATCAGGATTGAGTTTCATAACTGGACGTTTTCTGGGTTCTCTTGATAGTTGTAGTTCGATTTGTTCAAAGTGATTCGTATAGATATGTGCATCACCTAACGTATGAACAAATTCACCTGGCTTTAGGCCTGTGACTTGTGCAACCATCAAAAGTAAAAGTGCATAACTGGCAATGTTAAATGGCACTCCTAAAAAGATGTCTGCACTACGTTGATAGAGCTGTAGGCTTAAACGACCATCAGCAACATAAAATTGAATCAATGTGTGACATGGTGGAAGTGCCATGTTTTTAATTTCAGCAGGATTCCATGCAGATAGAATCATTCTTCTCGATTGCGGATTATTTTTGATTTCGTCAAGAATAAACTGGAGTTGATCAACGCCGTTAAAGTTACGCCATTGCGCACCATAAACAGGACCTAAATCACCATGTTTTCTTGCGAATGCTTCATCTGTTTTTATCTTAAGAACGAACTCATCCATGGTTTCGTTCTGATAATCAGAAGACTTCTTGAAAGCTTCATAAGGCCAATCATTCCATATTCTGACATCGTTATCAACTAAATATTTAATATTGGTATCACCTTTAATGAACCATAAAAGTTCGTGAATAATGGATTTGAGATGAACTTTCTTTGTTGTTAATAAAGGAAAACCTTCTTCTAAATCAAAACGCATTTGATAACCAAAAACACTTTTCGTACCCGTCTTTGTACGATCCATTTTTAAGGTACCATGTGTCATGACGTGTCGACATAAATCTAAATAAGGTTTCATATGAACCTCCTATTTGGCTAGTTCGTAGAGTGCTTCGGTATAAATTATGGTTGCTGTTAATAAATCATTGATGTCAATAAACTCATTTTTTTGGTGAATGAATGTTGGTTTTTCTAAGAAGTGAGGTCCAAATGCAACACAGTTTGGCATAGCTCTAGCAAATGTACCACCACCGATATTAATAGGTTTAGCATCTTGATCATTGGTGTGTTTCTTATAAACATCCATCAATGTCTTAACTAATTCTGAGTTTGGATCTTTATACAGTAACAATTGATGCTTATCAACTTTAACGATAGCGCCATAATGTTTAAATTCTTTTTCGAGTTTAGCAACAACTTGATCAAAATCAACATGGTTTGGATATCTTAGGTTAAGATGAATTTGATAGTGACCATGTTCAGCAGTGAATACACCCACATTATTAGTGAGTTCACCCATTTCTTCATCAACATAATCTACACCAAGTTTCTTACCTAAAAAGTCATTGAGTAAAAGTTGTTCATAAGCTTTAACCATGTTTCCACTAAACTCTTGTTCAACAAAGAAAGCCATAAGTCTATCGATGGCATTTTCACCAAATTGTGGTGTCGAGCCATGAGCACTCTTACCAACAACCTTTAATAAAACGTTGCCATCTTTTAATTCAGCTTGTCCTTCAAAGTTGTACTTCTTGAGATATGCTTGAAAAGCTTCGACATAGTTTTTATTTGGTTTTAAGATAGCTGATGCATAATCAGGCACCATGTTATCTCTAAAGCCACCCTTGATTTCAACAAGATCATCGTTATCGATGTCACCATCAACAAAAATACGAGAAATACCTTTTTCTGCGTATATTAAAGGGAAATCAGCATCAGGAATAAATCCTGAAACAGGTGCTTCTGGATACACACTAAAATAGTGTCTCACGCAACGCCATGCAGTTTCTTCATCATTACCCAAAATTAATTTAACACGCTTAGAAAGAGGAACATTGAGTTCTTTTAATATTTTTAAAGCATAATATGCTGCGATCGTTGGACCCTTATCGTCTTCAGTACCTCTACCATACATTTTGCCATCATGGATTTCAGCACCATATGGTGGATATGTCCAATCATTACCTGCAGGTACGACGTCTAAATGGCCAATGATACCAACAAAATCTTGTTGTTTACCATATTCAATATGACCAGCATAACCTTCTAAATTGACTGTTGAAAAGCCATCTCTTTGACCTATAGCAAGCATCAGATCAAGCGCTTCTTTTGTACCTTCACCAAAAGGTGCACCTTTTCTTTCAGGATCAAAAGTTGTTAATTCAGAATTAATTTGAATCAGTTTTTGTAAATCAGAAATTAAGTCATCTTTTCGTTTTAAGACTTCTTCTTTAAAATTGATTTTCATATCATCATCTCCTTATTTCATTGTAGCACAAAAAAAGTCTGACTCCAATGAAGTCAGACGTTTTATTTGAAAAATAAAGGAGACACAAGTGTTATGAATTAATACGTATATTACCC
>DAOTHC010000110.1:0-3924 GCA_035447465.1 Acholeplasmataceae bacterium | reverse complement strand
CAGTTTTACTATTGAATATATACATTTACTAGAAAAGACGAACTTTCCTAGTAAACAAGAAAAAAATGAGCGATGTGCTCATTTTTTATTTACCAGATATTTTTTTACGGTAGAGATAATCTGAACGAACGATATCGTTCAAGTTGAACTTAGGACTCCATCCTAAGATACGTTTCGCTTTATCATTGGATGCGATAAGTTCTGCAGGATCTCCTGCTCTTCTTGGTCCAATGACAGTTTTTAATGGAGCAATCTCATTAACTGCTTGTGCAACTTCTAAAACAGTATAACCCGCATTTGATCCTAAATTCATCGTTTCTGAAGCACCACCAGCCGCTAAATAGCGAGCACCTAAAACATGGGCGTAAGCTAAGTCGCTGACATGAATATAATCTCTAACACATGTGCCATCTTTGGTTGGATAGTCATTACCATAGATGGTTAAATGATCTCTAATACCAATAATGCCTTGAATAGCTACAGGTATTAAATGTGTTAATTGGTCTTTCATCAAACCAATCTTTAACGATTCATCAGCACCTGCAACATTGAAATATCTAAAGATTACAAAATTAAATCCATGTGCTTCTGAAACCCATTTAATCATTTTTTCAGTTGTTAACTTGGTTTCTCCATAGGGATTAATCGGTTTTGTGACATCATCTTCATGACAGACACCTGCTGCCTCACCATAAACAGCAGCTGTTGAACTGAACACGATCTTCTTCACATTGAATTCGTTCATGACTTCAAGTAAAATACGAACACCTTCAACGTTGTTATAATAATATTCTAAAGGTATTTCAACAGATTCAGGAACGATAATTTTAGCTGCAAAATGCATCACAACATCGATTTTTTCTTGTTTAAAAACATTGACAATATCTTCTTTATGTCTAATGTCACCTTTATAAAACTTGGCTTTAGGATGTACGAGATCCATATAACCAGATGATAAGTTATCCAAAATAACGACTTCTTGACCATCTTTAATCAATTCATAAACGGTATGTGAGCCAATATAACCCGCTCCGCCGACAACTAATACGCGCATAATCTAATCCTCCAATGTATTATCACTTCTATTATATGATGTTTGATACTGATTTGTCATGACAAAATAGGTTATACCATGGATGACCGTATACATGATGACGAAACTTATGAAAAATGAAAAGCGGTCAAAGATGATAGGCAAATAAGTATGTAGTTTAAAGATATCCCATGAATTCAATCTGATAAACCTTCCAATGTAGATACCAACTGAAGATGCTACAAATAATGTGCCTAGAAAAATGAAATAATACTTCTTAATGATAACAAATAAATATCCTTTGATATTCTTAAGTGACTGGACACCGCATTTAGCAGCGATGAGTGCTCCGATGGCAATCATCGTAAAGACAACCCAATCATCTGTAACATATGCATAAACCGATGGATAGTCTTGAAAAAATGTATAGTTTTGTAGATGAATAAAGTCGGTTAAAACATACATCGTATTGGGAAAAAACAAAATGAAGAGTATGAATAAGATAACGGATATCCATATGGATGACCGTTTTTTTCTTGTATAAATGAAGAGGTTTGCTAATGCATAAGCAACACCTGCTAAGATGATATTCCAACCTAAAAAGAGGATAAGTCCGTTTCTATAGATAAACCCAAAAGTGATAGAAAAGAGGACATAAACTAAAACTAACCAGTAGATGGGATCTTTTACCCAACGTTTAAGTTCCGTAAACATGCTCAACTGCCTCTTTAATCGTTTCTTGCATGGTTCCTTTGGAAACCATGATATCTGATAGTTGTTTAAATCTTAAAATGTAATTGTATAATCTTTCATCAACCGTCAGTTTTAAAGGATAGGTATAATATGGGTTTCTCATGGAGTAGAAATAATCATCTGTTACAACATCCATCAATCTATTGTCAAGTGCAAATGTCTTTTCAGTTGATAGACCATGAACACCGTAATAAGGATCATTTCCAACAGGTAAATTAAAAAGTTCAATGATGGTACGATACATGTCAACCTGACTTCTAACAAGTGTTTGTTCTCCCGTTAATAGTCCTTTTCTTAATGTAAAATCGCCATAATTAACATAGTCATCACCTGGTACATAAATCAGTGCTGGAACTTTCTGTAAAATTTGTCTGGTTTCTATGACCGATAATTCTCTATTTAAGATTAAGTCTAAATCACCGTTCTTAATACCTGATCCATGATCACTATAGAAGACATACACGCTGTTATCAAGTGTATGATCCTCACCTGTTTCACTGATAAAGAAACGTTCTAATACCTGATCAACATAATCGACATAGTTAATATAATTAAGTGTTACACGACTAATCTTTTTTGATATTTCAGGGTAAACATCGTATCTTAAACCATTTGGATCAAACTCATACGGTGTATGTGGCATCATGGTAACTGGAAATAACATCACTGATCCATGTGTATTAATGAGTGATGTGCCTTCATGATATGTATAATCTGCTAAATGATAATCAGATATCCAAGGTGAGTGATGAATGAGTTGTTGTTCAGTGTCATACATATAGCCTGATTCAACATCATAGCCCTCTGCAATAAAATCTTCTAAGGAATGGAAATTATTAAAGCCATACATTTCGGGATAAATAAGATCACGATTATAGAATTTTTCTTTATCACCATGAATCGCTTCAGTGTAGTATCCTTCTTCATTAAAGTAATTAACAAGTGAGTCTAAGGTATATGCCCCTTTGTTATATTCCCAGTAAAGCGTGCGATCTCCCATAGGGTATAATCCCGTTAAAATGGCTAATTCGCCATCAGAGCTAACACCCATACCTACATTGTTATAGAAGTTACTAAAATAGAAGCTTTGTTCGATTAATGCTTGAAAGAAAGGAAGACGGTCTTTAGTGAGTTCTGACTCTAGTAAAAATGAATTAAGTGACTCTAAATGAATTAAAACAAGATTTTTACCCTCAAGTATGCCGTGAAGATCATCACCATTCTTTATCGAATCATCGATATATAAATCTGATACAGCCTGGCTGAGTGATAACCTATTGCCATAGGTTTCTCCATCAAAATAACTGACATATGATGCTTGGTTTTTATTATAATTCTGGTATGCTTCAGCAAGTTTTTCTTCGGTATCTAAATCTAAAAACTTAACAAGATCTAAATCAAAAGGTTGCCCGATGAGTTCACCAATATAGTATGGATAGACACCTAAATTTTGAATCGCATAGGTGCTCTTAACTGAATTAAGTGGTAATGTAATTTTATATTGTTCTATATAGGAGAAAATTGCAGTAAATAACGTTACACTCACTAAAAGGATTGAGGATAAGTATTTTTGAACGGTAACTTTAAAATACATCACTTTCAACTGTTGTCTATCAGCTAATAAATAGATGGTAAGTAATGCAATAAATGGTACAAAGACTAAGATGCGATAATATGTAAACAGTTCAAGAAGCGCTGTTAAAAAAGTACCCATTGCGAAACCATCTGCTGGATTTAAGAAAATCGTGCTTGCTGGAATGGAAAATGCTGTACCAAAAAACATATTAAAAACACCTAATCCAAAGATAAAGAAATTGAGGATAAAGGTGATGACGATTAAAAATATCATGCGCTTTTTGGCTTTTTTTAAAAAAAGAAAGCCTATGATCATGATGAGAAATAAGATTGAAAAATTCCCTAAGAAAGCATTCATTTCACCAAGAAATGTATGTCTAAAAGGAGCGATATAGCGATTAAGTTCTTGAATGGTTAACCAATATGTATTGATGATGTTAAGTATAAAGAACATACTTAAGAAGAAAAAGTAGACGGTCCATTGGTTCTTGTTTTTCATGCCATACCCCCTAATATATATATGTAGTCCTCAGATATACATTAGATCTCCTTCTTTTTAGATT